>JAAYBP010000518.1 GCA_012730075.1 Acidimicrobiales bacterium
ACCTGAGCGTGCCGCTGGAGATCAACCTCGCGTTCGGCCCCACCTGGGCCGACGCCAAGTAGCCGACGAGGAGGAACGACGATGCCCGCACGCCGACGCCGTCGCCCCGGGGGGAACACCGAGGTCACCCCGGTCACCACGCCGACCGGAGCCGCCGGAGCCGCCGGCGGTCCGACCAGCGCCGCCGGGCGCCGCGCCGCCGAGGCGGAGGCGGCCCGCCTGTTCGCCGATCGGCAGCAGGCCATGCGGGCCGAGGAGCGGGAACGGGCCCGGCTGCACCGGGAGGCGTCCGAGCGCGAGGAGCGCCGGCGCCGCCTGCTCAAGGCGAAGGAGGACGCCGCCGAGCACCTGAAGCAGGTCCGTCGTCGGTCGGCGTCGGCCGACGAGCGGGCGGCCGCCGACGCCGCCTACCGGGCCGCGCTCGACGCGGTGCTCCGCGACGAGCAGGGCCTCCCGCCGCTGAAGGCGGGCACCGACCCGGTCACCGGCGAGGTGCCGGTCGTCCCGCCCGCCGCCGGCGCGCCCGCGCCCGACGCCGACGAGGGCGCGCCGGAGCCCGACCGCGAACCCGCGCCCGACGGCGACCACGAGGGCTGACCCGACGCCGCCGACGCTGGGCGGCCCGCCGTCGGCTACTCGTCGGGCAGGAGCACTGGTTCGTCGAGGGGGCGCAGCACCGTGGTGGTCGTGGCCGACGAGAGGGTGACGTCCTCGCCCGCGGGGCAGGAGACCTCGGCGGGCTCGTCCAGGGGGAGCGCGACGGGGAGGATCTGGGCGGGCGCGATCGGCTGCTCGACGCTGGGGTCACCGGTCGGGCGGTAGGTCATCGGTGCGCCGTCGGCGGCATCCAGGAGGACCCCGGTGCCGTCGGCGGTCACGGCGCCGTGCACGAAGTCGTCCAGGTCGGCCTCGGCCACCGCGCCGCCGAGGTCGAAGCGCAGGCGACCGCTCACCCCGTCGCCGGGTCCCATCGTCCACGAGCCCTCGTCGAAGCGGATGATCACGAGCTGGCCGGTGGTGGGGACCACGTCGGTGCCCGAAACGCCGGGGAGCGCGGCCGTCGACTCGGCCGAAACCAGCTCCATCTCGCCGGTTAGGCAGTCGACGCCGGTCGCGCCGGCAACGGTCGTCCCGGTCGTGCCGTCGTCGGGCGGGTCGGCCCCGTCGTCGGTGCCGGGCGCTTCGTCGGCGGTCCCGTCGGCGGTCGTGCCGGTCTCGGCGTCGTCGGTGCCGTCCGACCCGCATCCGCCGAGGAGGGCGGCGGTCAGCCCGAGCACCGTGGCGACGATCGCGACGAGCAGGCGCGGCCGCGGCCTTCCCGTGGCGGCTCGCATCTGCGAGGTTGCGACGGCTCGATCGTGGTCCATGGACGTCCTCCCCTGCGAGCGTCGGGCCACGATCGGTGGTCGGACCCGGGGCGCGGCGACGGAGGGTAGTCGCGACGGTGGCGGTTCGGGGCGGGGCGGGCGCCGTCGACGGTCAGCCCAGGCGAACGGCGTCGCCGGGGCGCACCACGCCCGGGTGCTCGACCCACGCGTAGGCGCGGGCCCACCCCGGGTGACGGGCGTGGTCGATGCGGTCGAAGCGGC
>JAAYBP010000013.1 GCA_012730075.1 Acidimicrobiales bacterium
CCCCCGCAACGGGGGACCCGGCTGCGGGAAGCACAACCGCTTCAAGTACCGACACCGCTACACCGCGCACCGCGACCCCGACGGCACCTGGCACGTCCACCGCCCCGACGGCACCCCCATCGACTAGTCCCGCCGAAGCACCCCCGCGACCGGTGGGACGCGAGGCAGCCGGTACGGTCCGGCCGTGGCGTCCACCCCGCCGGTGGGCGGTGTCGCCGCTGGTACGTTCGCCGGGATGATCCTGGTGGGCCTGACCGGCGGCATCGGCAGCGGGAAGTCGACGGTGTCGGCCCTGCTCGCGGCGAAGGGCGCGACGGTGATCGACGCCGACGCGATCACCCGCGAGCTCCAGGCACCCGGCCAGCCGGTCCTGACCGCGATCGTCGACCGGTTCGGCGAGGGCGTGCTGACCGACGACGGCGAGCTCGACCGGCCCGGCCTGGCGTCGATCGTGTTCGGCGACGACGAGGCCCTGCGCGCCCTGAACGCCATCGTCCACCCGGCCGTCGGGGTGGAGATCGCCCGTCGGTTGGAGGCGGCGGCCGGCACCGACGGGGTCGTGGTGCTCGACGTCCCCCTGCTGGTCGAGTCCGGGCGCGACGACATGGCGGCGCTGGTCGTCGTCGACGTCGAGCCCGACGTGGCCGTCGAGCGCCTGGAGCGCGACCGGGGGATGACGGCCGAGGACGCGTGGGCGCGCATCGCCCGCCAAGCGTCGCGGGCCGAGCGCCTCGCCCGGGCCGACATCGTGATCGACAACCACGGCGACCGCGCCGAGCTCGAGGCCCGGGTCGACGAGGTCTGGCGCGAGATCCTGGCCCTCCCGCCGGTCTGACGGCGGTCCGGGGCCCCTCCGCCCCGGTTCGGCGCGGCCGCGAGTGTCGCACCCCCTCGGTACCCTGCCGCCATGACCGATTCCGTCCCGGTCACCACCGTCGCGTCGCGGCCGTTCGAGGTGGTGAGCGACTTCCAGCCCGCCGGCGACCAGCCCAAGGCGATCGCCGGCCTGGCCGACGGCATCGAGGGGGGCGAGCGCTTCCAGACGCTGCTGGGCATCACCGGGTCGGGCAAGTCGGCGACCATCGCCTGGACGATCGAGCAGGTCCAGCGGCCGACCCTCGTCCTCGCGCCGAACAAGTCGCTGGCCGCCCAGCTCGCCAACGAGTTCCGCGAGCTGTTCCCGCACAACGCCGTCGAGTACTTCGTCAGCTACTACGACTACTACCAACCCGAGGCGTACATCGCGTCGAGCGACACCTACATCGAGAAGGACAGCTCGATCAACGACGAGATCGAGCGGCTCCGGCACTCGACCACCGCGTCGCTGCTCACCCGGCGCGACGTGATCGTGGTGGCCTCGGTGTCGTGCATCTACGGCCTGGGCTCGCCGGAGGAGTACCGCGAGAGCCTGCTGGTCATGCGGCGCGGCGACTCGCTCGACCAGCGCCTCCTGCTGCGCCGGTTCGTCGACATGCAGTACGAGCGCAACGACGTGAACCTCACCCGCGGCAAGTTCCGGGTGCGCGGCGACACGATCGAGATCCACCCCGCCTACGACGAGACGGCGCTGCGCATCGAGCTGTTCGGCGACGAGATCGAGTCGATGGTCACCTTCGACCCGCTCACCGGCGAGAAGATCAAGGTCCACGACACGTTCACGATCCTCCCCGCCACCCACTACGTCGCCAGCGAGGAGCGCCTCCAGAAGGCGATCGTACGCATCGAGGCCGAGCTGCAGGAGCGCCTGGCCCACTTCGAGGCCGAGGGCAAGCTGCTGGAGGCGCAGCGCCTGCGGATGCGCACCCAGTACGACCTCGAGATGATGGCCGAGGTCGGGTTCTGCAACGGGATCGAGAACTACTCGGCGCCGATCGACGGTCGCAGCCCCGGCGATGCTCCGGCGACGTTGCTCGACTACTTCCCGCGCGACTTCCTGATGGTCATCGACGAGAGCCACCAGACCGTGCCCCAGCTCCACGGCCAGTACGAGGGCGACCACAGCCGCAAGGAGGTGCTGATCGAGCACGGCTTCCGCCTGCCGTCGGCCGCCGACAACCGGCCCCTGCGCTTCGACGAGTTCATGGAGCGGGTCGGGCAGGTCGTGTTCCTGTCGGCCACGCCGGGCCCGTTCGAGATGGAGCGCTCGACCCGCGTCGTCGAGCAGGTGGTGCGGCCCACCGGGCTCGTCGATCCCGAGGTCGTCGTCAAGCCGACCAAGGGCCAGATCGACGACCTGATCGAGCAGATCAACGCGCGGGTCGACCGCGACGACCGCGTGCTGGTCACCACGCTCACCAAGAAGATGGCCGAGGACCTCACCGACTACCTGCTCGAGCTGGGGGTCCGGGTGCGGTACCTCCACAGCGAGGTCGACACGATCCAGCGCATCGAGATCCTGCGCGACCTGCGCCTCGGTGAGTTCGACGTGCTGGTCGGCATCAACCTGCTCCGCGAGGGCCTCGACCTGCCCGAGGTGTCGCTGGTCGCCATCCTCGACGCCGACAAGGAGGGCTTCCTCCGCAGCGAGACGTCGCTGATCCAGACGATCGGCCGGGCGGCCCGCAACGTCGACGGCCAGGTGATCATGTACGCCGACAAGGTCACGCCGTCGATGCGGCGGGCGATCGACGAGACCAACCGGCGCCGCGGCCTCCAGCAGGCGTACAACGCCGAGCACGGCATCGACCCGCAGACCATCCGCAAGGCCGTCACCGACATCCTGGCCCTGATCCGGCCGTCCGACGAGGGCGCGCCGGTCCCCGGTGGCGACAAGCGGCGGGCCCGCCCCGGAGAGCGCGAGCGCATCGAGTCGCTGAAGGGCCTCCCCGGCGAGGAGCTGGCCAGCCTGATCCGCACGCTCGAGGAGGAGATGCACGCCGCGTCCGGCGAGCTGCGCTTCGAGTACGCCGCCCGCCTCCGCGACGAGATCAAGGAACTACGTCGCGAACTGAGGCAGATCGGCTGAGGCTCCGCCTCGTCGGTCGGGGGTGCCGCGCCTGCTCCGCGGACGGCGACGACACCCGGAACCCGGTACCGGGTGTCGCTCACGGGGCTCCGGTTCGTGCCGATGGTCCTCGGTGGACGCGACCGTCGTGGCCCTCGACGCGCCCGTGGTGAGCGGCGGCGCGCCGACGTCCGGCGAGCGGCCGGAGGAGGGCCCGGACGGGGCGACGGCCGGCGAGACGCTGCCGCGCGGGTGGCGGGCGGCCGTGCTGGCCGTCCTGGCCGTCCTGTTCCTGGTCATGGGCGTGTCCCAGGCCCGCTCCGATTCGATGACCTTCGACGAGGCCCCCGACCTCGCCGGCGGGCTGGCCGCGGTGGTCCAGCGCGACGCGGGCATCACCCCCGAGCACGGCCTGCTCCCGAGGGTGATCGCCGGCCTGGCGGCGCTGCCGGCCCGCCCGGTGGTGCCCGAGGTGGACGGTTCCGGGGACTGGTTCGCGTTCACCGACGAGCTGGTGCGCTCCAACGCCGAGGCCGGTCGCCTCGAGCAGGCGCTGTTCCTCGCCCGGCTGCCCACGTTGGGTCTCGGTCTGCTGTCGGCCCTGATCGTCCACGTGCTCGCGGCGCGCTGGTTCGGCCGGGACGCCGCGCTCGTCGCGGCGGGGGCGTGGCTGACCGCGCCGTTGGTCCTCGGCCTGCACCACCTGGCCCTCACCGACCCGGCCACCGCGACCGCCGTCCTCGTGCTCGTCCTCGCGACGGCGAGGCTGCTGGAGGCGCCGTCGGACGGGCGCGCCGTCGCGGCGGGAGCCGCCCTCGGCGCCGTGCTCCTCTGCCGCCACGCGACCCTGCCCCTGGCGGTGGTGCCCGTAGTGGCGGCGGCGGTGGGCGCGGCCGGCCGGCGCGAGCAGGTGCGGCGCGCGGCGATCGTCGCCGTCGTCGGTCTCGCGGTGGTGTGGGGCGCGTACCGGGTGGTCGACCCGAGCGGCCCGCAGGGATCGGTGCGCGGGCAGCGCCTCGCGCTCGTCGAGGCGGCGGGGGAGGAGTCGGCGGTCGCCCGGCTCGTCGGCGCGTCGCCGATGCCGCTCGAGTGGCGCGCCGGGTTCGGGCACCTCATCGTCTCGTCCGAGGTCAAGGTGGCCAGCGGGTTCGGTCAGCGCTGGGAGGGCGGTCGGCCCTGGTACTACCCGGCGGCCCTGCTGGTCGCGTCGCCGCCGGCCACGGCCGCGCTGCTGGTCCTCGGACCGCTGGGCCTGGCGACCGTCGCCCGTGCCCGTCGCCGTCGCGCCGCCTGGCTCCTCGGGGGCACCGCGGCGCTGTACCTCGGTCCGTTGATGATCCAGCCCCTCCAGCTCGGGCCGCGCCTGATGCTGCCCGTCCTGGCGCTCGGCCTGGTGGCCGGGTCGGCGGCCGTGCCGGAGGTGCGGCGGCGCGCCACCGGCGACGGACGTCGGGTGGTCGCCGCCACGGTCGCCGGGCTCGTGATCGCATCGCACCTCGCGCTGTTCGTCACGTCGGGCCCGAGCTCGATCGGATGGACGCCGCCCTACCTGCGACCCGAGCATCGCTGGGCGGGCGCCGCCGCGACCGACATCGGCCAGGACCGGGATCGGATCGCGGACTGGGCCGCCGGCCGGGCGCCGGTCGCGGCCCTGGTGGTGGTGCCCCTCGGCCACGAACCGCCCGGTGGCACGGTCGATCTGCGGACCCAGGACCCGTCGGACCTAGACGGCTGGGTCGTCACCGGCGCATCCGCGCTCATCACCTTCGGCGACGACGTGTCCTGGCTGCGCGCCTACTGCCCGGTCGGGGCCATCGGACGGTCGACCCTCGTCTACCGCTTCGACGGCCCTCCGGACACCCGCCCCGGTCCGGGCCTGCCCGCCGCCGCCTGCCCCGCCGGCCAGGAGTTCAGCTCCCGGCGCTGACGGGGTCGACTCCCATCAGGCGATGGCGAGCCAGAGGCCGGCCGCGACCAGCCCGGTCGGCACCGCGACCTGGATCGAGCGGCGGACCAGCGCGACACCCGCCGCCGGCACGACGGCCGCCCCGAGGACGAGCACGTCGGTCGGGTAGCGGAGGAACACGACGGCCCGATCCCAGGTCGTGAGGCTCACCAGGAGGGCGACGGCCAGGGCGACGGCGACCCGCTCGTGCCCGGCGACCACGCCGTCGGCGGTCCCCCCGTCATCGTCACCGGCGACGGCCGCCCGTCGTCCGTCGTCGATCGCGCCGAGCACGACCACCACGACCGCGGCGACGACCAGCACGAACGCGACCAGCTGGATCAGCGCCACCGGGTCGCCGGCGTCGCCGACGAACGTCACCACCTGGCGGAGCGGCGCGAGGAACGGCACCGTCAACCCGTTGACGGGATCGTCGCCGCCGTGGCCGACCGGGGCGTCCCAGCCGAGGGACAGCCACGCCCGCCAGGCGCCGTAGGCGACGAGCGGCACGACCCCCACCCAGGCGGGCACGGGATCGCGGTCGACCAACCGGCGCCGCACCGCCTCCAGGCGGTGGGGCCACCGGTGCTCGGGAAGGGCGGCGAGGACGGCGGCCGCCACGACGGCGAGCGCCAGGACGAGCACGGTCTCGCGGGTGAGGGCGCCGAAGGTGAGCGCGACCGTCGCCGCGGCCAGCCGACGGCGCCGGAGGAGGACGAGCGCACCGGCGAGGGCCGCGGCGGCGACGGCCTCGGTGAGGTCACGGGACAGGGCGACGATCAGACCGGGTGCCGCCGCGACCACCAGGCCCAGCCACGCACTGCGCCCGGCGTCCCGGGCGAGGACGGCGCCCGCGGCCGCGACCACGCCGATTGCCGCGACGTTCACCCCGACGAGGGCCCACGGCACGAGCGACCGCTGGCCGCCGGCCGAAGCGAGCCAGGCCAGCACCGGGTACCCGATGCGGGCGGTGCGGTCGACCGGGCGGTCGAAGGCGACCCCGTCGACCCGCTCCGCCGTCGAGAGGGGGGCGCGGGCGAGGCGGTAGCTGAACTGTCCGTCGTAGCCGCTGCTCCCGGGCTCGACGGTGAGGTCGTGGGCGGCGCCGGGGTCCGTGAAGCGGTCGCCGGCGTGGACGAACGCGGACACGTCGCCCCCCTGGGCGAGGAGGCGGAGCACCGCGAACAGCAGCGCGGCGACCATCGCGGCCGCCGCCACCGAGCGGGTCGACGTCGCCGGGCCCGGCCGCGCCGGTTCGGCCCGGTCGGCCGCGTCCGGGCCCGGCCCGTCGGAGCCGCTCGCACGGGCGCGCGCGAGCGCGTCGCGCGGGGCCACCGGGGGCGGGGGCGCGTCGAGGGACGGCCGGGGCATGGATGTCCATCGGCGCGGCAGGGCCGTTCGTGAGCCGTTGGGGCTCCCCGCTCGAACAGACGTTCCCCATACCGCCGCCCCGGAGGCGGTACCCTCCGTTCGGTGTCCGACTCCCTCGTGATCCGGGGCGCCCGCGAGCACAACCTCCGCGGCGTCGACCTCGACCTGCCCCGCGACCGCCTCATCGTGTTCACCGGGCTGTCGGGCTCGGGCAAGTCCTCCCTCGCGTTCGACACGATCTTCGCCGAGGGCCAGCGGCGCTACATGGAGTCGATGTCGTCGTACGCCCGGCAGTTCCTCGGGCAGATGGACAAGCCCGACTACGACATCATCACCGGGCTGTCGCCGGCGATCTCGATCGACCAGAAGTCGGCCTCGCGCAACCCCCGCTCGACGGTCGGCACCATCACCGAGGTCCTCAAGTACCTGGGCCTGCTGTTCACCCACATCGGCGTCCCGCACTGCCCGACCCACGGCGCGGCGATCACCCGCCAGACGCCGCAGCAGATCGTCGACCGCATCCTCGAGTTGCCCGAGGGCACCCGCTTCCAGGTGCTCGCCCCGGTCGTGCGCCGCCGGAAGGGCACCCACGAGACCCTGATCGCCGACCTCGGTCGCCAGGGCTACTCCCGCTTCCGCATCGACGGCGAGCCGTGGGAGGAGGGCGACCCGCTCGACCTGGCCCGCTACGAGAACCACACGGTGGAGGTCGTGATCGACCGGCTGGTGCGGCGCGAGGGCATCGAGCACCGGCTCACCGAGTCGCTCGAGACCGCGCTGCGGCTGGCCGACGGGGTGGCCGAGGTCCAGATCGTCCCCCGGGAGGGCGAGGGCGAGCCCGAGTCGATGACGTTCAGCCAGCACCTGGCGTGCCCCGTCGACGGCGAGAGCTTCGAGGAGCTGACCACCCGCAGCTTCTCGTTCAACACCCCGTACGGCGCCTGCCCCCGCTGCGACGGCCTCGGCACCCGGTTCGAGGTCGACCCCGGCCTGGTCGTGCCCGATCCCGACCTCAGCCTGGCCGACGGGGCGATCCACCCGTGGGCGAGCGGCCACGCCACCTGGTTCCACCGCATCCTCGAGGCGGTCGGCGACGAGAAGGGCATCCCGCTCGACGTCCCGTGGTCGAAGCTCAAGGCGGCCCAGCAGCGCACGATCCTCGACGGCACCGGCGTCGGGAAGGTCCAGGTCCGCTACAAGAACCGCTACGGCCGGGTGCGCACCTACCAGGCCACCTACGAGGGGGTGCTGCCCTGGCTCCAGCGCCGCCACTCCGACACCGAGAGCGAGAGCCAGCGCGAGCAGTTCGAGGGCTACATGCGCGAGGTCCCGTGCCCAGCGTGCGACGGGGCCCGCTTCAACCCGTTCACCGTCGGGGTGACGATCGACGGGCACGACATCGCCGAGCTGTCGACGATGTCGATCCGCGACGTGGCGAAGGTGCTCGCCGAGATCGAGCTGACCGACCGCCAGCGCCTGATCGCCACCGAGCCGCTGAAGGAGGCCAACGCCCGCCTCGGGTTCCTCCTCGACGTCGGCCTCGACTACCTCTCGCTGTCGCGCGCGGCGGCGTCGCTGTCGGGCGGGGAGGCCCAGCGCATCCGGCTGGCCAGCCAGATCGGCTCGGGCCTCACCGGCGTGCTGTACGTGCTCGACGAGCCCTCGATCGGCCTGCACCAGCGCGACAACCGCCGCCTGATCGAGACGCTGGTCCGCCTGCGCGACCTCGGCAACACCGTGATCGTCGTCGAGCACGACGAGGACACCATCGCGGTGGCCGACCACGTCGTCGACATCGGCCCGGGCGCGGGCGAGCACGGCGGGCTGGTCGTCCACTCCGGCACGTTCAAGCAGCTCCTGAAGAACAAGGTGTCGCTCACCGGGCAGTACCTGTCGGGCAAGCGCGAGATCCCCGTCCCCGAGACCCGCCGCACCCCGGGCGACCAGTGGCTGTCGATCAAGGGTGCCCGCGAGCACAACCTCCAGGGGATCGACGTCGACATCCCGCTCGGGTGCCTGGTCACGGTCACCGGCGTGTCCGGTTCGGGGAAGTCGACCCTGGTCAACGACATCCTCCTGCGGTCGCTGATGCAGTCGATCTACCGGTCGAAGATCCCGCCCGGGCGCCACCGCCGCATCGAGGGCATCGAGCACCTCGACAAGGTGATCAGCATCGACCAGTCGCCGATCGGGCGGACCCCCCGCTCCAACCCGGCCACCTACACCGGCGTGTGGGACACGATCCGCAAGCTGTTCGCGTCGACGCAGGAGGCCAAGGTCCGCGGCTACCTGCCGGGCCGCTTCTCGTTCAACGTCAAGGGTGGCCGCTGCGAGGCCTGCTCGGGCGACGGCACGATCAAGATCGAGATGCACTTCCTGCCCGACGTGTACGTGCCCTGCGAGGTCTGCAAGGGCAAGCGCTACAACCGCGACACGCTCGACATCACGTTCAAGGACAAGAACATCTCCGAGGTGCTCGACCTGTCCTGCGAGGAGGCGCTCGAGTTCTTCTCCAACCAGCCGGCCATCGCCCGCCACATGCAGACCCTCGTCGATGTGGGGCTGGGCTACGTGCGGTTGGGGCAGCCGGCGCCCACCCTGTCGGGCGGGGAGGCCCAACGGGTGAAGCTGGCCAGCGAGTTGGCCAAGCGC
>JAAYBP010000106.1 GCA_012730075.1 Acidimicrobiales bacterium
CCGACTACGACGAGCAGTTCGCGGCGGGGCTCGCCCGCGGCGACTCGATCGAGGAGATCTACTGGGATCTGGTCGTCACCGACATCGAGGGCGCCCTCGCGGTGCTCCGCCCGGTGTACGACGCCAGCGACGGGCTCGACGGGTACGTCTCGGTCGAGGTGGCCCCCGACCTCGCCCACGACACCGAGGGCACCGTCGCCGCCGCCCGCGAGCTGCACTCGCGGATCGACGAGCCGAACCTCTACGTCAAGATCCCGGGCACCGCCGAGGGTCTGCCGGCGATCCGGCGCACGATCGCGGACGGTGGCAGCGTCAACGTCACCCTCCTGTTCAGCCTCGACCGCTACGCCAAGGTGATCGAGGCGCACCAGGCCGGGCTCGAGGAGCTGGTCGCGTCGGGTGCGTCGCCGGAACGGGTCGGTCGGGTCTCGTCGGTCGCCTCGTTCTTCGTCAGCCGGGTCGACTCCGAGGTCGATCGTCGGCTCGACGCCATCGGCGGCGATCAGGCCGCCTCGCTCAAGGGCCGGGCGGCCGTCGCCAACGCCCAACGGGCCTACGCGCTCTTCCGTGAGCGCTACGCCGGCCCCCGTTGGGAGGCGCTGGCCGCCGCCGGCGCCCGGGTGCAGCGGCCGCTGTGGGCGTCGACGTCCACCAAGGACCCCGCCTACCCCGACACCCTCTACGTCGACACGCTGATCGGACCCGACACGGTCAACACCCTCCCCGACGCGACGCTCGACGCGTTCCTCGACCACGGCACCGTCGCCCGCACCGTCGACGCGGACCTCGACGACGCCTCCGCCGTCCTCGATCGGCTGGCCGACGTCGGCATCGATCTCGACGACGTCACCGCCCTCCTGGAGAAGGAGGGGGTCGCGGCGTTCACCGCGTCCTACGACGACCTCCTCGACACGCTCGCGGCCAAGGCCCGGGAGCTGGGCGGCTCGTGACGATCGAGGGCCTCTCCGTCGTCGGCGACGTGCCCGGCGCGTTCGCCGAGCGCGTGATCGACGCGTTCGGCGCCCGGGCCGAGGACACGTTCTCGATCGCGCTGTCGGGCGGCGACACCGCCCGCCGCTGCTACGAGCGCCTGGCCGACGACGCCGCCACCCGCATCGACTGGTGGAAGGTCGACGTCTACTGGGGCGACGAGCGCTGCGTCCCCCACGACCACGAGGACTCCAACTACCGCCTCGCCCGGGAGGCCCTGCTCGATCGGGTCGGCGCCGCCAACGCAACCCACCTGATGCGGTGCGCGGAGGTCGACGCCTACCAGCTCCGCATCGGCGACCTGGGCCGCTTCGACGTGGTCCACCTCGGGCTCGGCGCCGACGGCCACACCGCCTCGCTCTTCTCGGGCTCCGAGGCGCTCGCCGCCGACCCCGGCCGCCTGGTCGCGCTGAACGACGATCCGGCCGGTCGCCACGAGCACACCCGGATGACCCTGACCCTCGCGGGCATCGCCCGGGCCCGGCTCGTGCTGGTCACCGTCGAGGGCGAGGAGAAGGCCGACGCGCTCGCCGCGGTCGAGCGGGGCGACGACGTGCCCGCCGCGCACATCGCGGGCGACCGGGTCGTGTGGCTCGCCGACGAGGCCGCTGCATCCCGTCTCACCTGAACGCGGGTCAGGGCTCGGCGAGGAGGCGGAGGTGCGGCCAGGCCGCCGCGAACCCGGCGTGGAGCGGACGGTCATCGACCGCGTCGAGGCCCACCCACTCGACCGCGTCGGACTCGAAGTTGGCCGCCTCGCCGAACGGCTCGGGCACCGAGACGACGATCGTGGTGTAGCTCCACCCCGGATCCGGGGCGAAGCGGTGCTCGCCGAGCACCTCGATGTCCGCCGGCAGCGCTCCGACCTCCTCGGACGCCTCCCGGAGGGCGCCCTCCAGCGGCGTCTCGCCCTCGTCGAGCGCGCCGCCGGGGATCGACCAGGTTCCGCCCTCGTGGGCGAAGGCCGAACGGAGCTGCAACAGCACCCGCCGGTCGGACGGGCCGCCGGTCACGAACACGATCCCGGCGGCGCCGAAGCGTCCCCACCGGACGTGGCCGTCGGCGCCGCGGACGAAGCCGTCGCCGGAGCGCCGCACTAGGCCGGGCTCCGGTGGAGGGTCGCGGCGTCGGAGCTGACGATCAGCACGCCCTCCCGCACCGGCACGGCGAGGGTGGCGTCGACGGAGATCGACCACTCCTGGGCCAGCGCCGCGAGGCCCAGACCGACGACGCCCTCGTCGGTCACCGCGACGAGCTGGCCGTCGTTGACGCCCCACGAGCGACCACCGGGAACCGTGCCGAGGTCGACCTCCTCGTCGAGCGTGCCGTCGGGGGCGAACAGGCTGACCTGCCCGTCCTCCCCGGCGACCAGGAACCGACCCGACCCTCCGACCCAGAACGGGACCTCTGCGTCCCCGAGCAGAGCAAGGCCGACCTCGGTCCAGCGTTCGGTGCCGTCGACGTCGTAACCCGAGTGGCCCCGGTCACCGCTGACGACCACCACCGGGGCCCCGTCGTCGTCGCCCGGCACCGCGACCACCGCCCCGCTCCCGTCACCGGGTCGGGACGTGAACGGCAGGTCCCGGCGCCAGCGCTCGGTTCCGTCGTCGAGCGCCAGACCGACCACCTCGGAGTCCGCCACGGCGACGAGCACGTCCTCGAGGAGCGCGGCCCGCGGCAGGCCCTGGGTCGCGACCATGGGGCCCGACGCGACCGGCTCGTCCCAGCGCACCGCCCCGGTGCCCCGTTCGCGAGCTCGGATCGACTGCCCGTCGGCGACGACGACCAGTTCGTCGGTGACGCCGACGACGTGGCCCCGGACCCACCAGGCGATCTCGCCGGTCGAACCGTCGACGACGTGGGTCGAGCCGACATCGAGGCCGTCGGGCTCGGTGTCGTCCGGATCGGCGCCGCGGAACACGATCGTGTCGGCCACGGCGTCGTGGACGGGTCCGACGGCGGCCAGATCCGGGATCGCCACCTCCCAGCGGACCGCACCCGTGTCGGGGTCGAGCGCCGTGTAGGCGTGCTCGTCGCCCTCGGTCACGAAGCCGACGAGGATCACGTGGTCGAGGACTTCGATCCGGGGCGAGCCCAGGAGGGGCTCGACCGAAGTGGTCCACAGGGTCGCGGCGCCGGCGTCGTCCGCCCGCGCGTCGAGGGCCACCACCCGGCCGTCGGCCTGCACGACGACGGCCCGTTCCGAGGTGCCGGCGGCGACGCACCCCGCGGCGCAGTCGACCGGGACCGCCCATCGCTCCGTGGGGGTCGCGGCCGGTGGATCCGGTACGGGCAACGGGAGCCCGTCGATGCCCGCGAGGACGAGCCTGTCGTCCTCTCCCGCCGGGACTTCGCCGTCGGTGGTCGGAGCCGCCGAATCGTCGTCGCCGCGCGACAGCAGGACGACCGCCCCGGCGACGAGGGCCAGCACTACCAGCCCCCCGAGCATCGCGACCAGCCGGCCCCGCCGTCGACGCGGCGCCCGGCCCGCCCCCGGTGGCGGGGGCGGCGACGCGGCGGGCGCCGGAGTCGGCGACGGGGGCGCAGGCGCCGGCGTGCCGAGCCGGGCCGCCGGCGGTGTCGGGGGCGACGAGGCGGGTGGGTAGGGCGCCGGGCCGACCACCTCCGTGGGTCCCGTCGACCGGATCGTCGGGGGATCGACCCCGTCCTCGACGACCGTCGGCGCGTCGGGCGCGGCGGAGGAGGGGGTCGAGGACCGGGTGGCGACGGCGGCGGTGACGGGAAGGCCGCGCCCGGCCTGGATGCCCTGTAGGGCGGCGACCACCGCCGCCGCCGACTGGGGCCGGGTGGCGGGATCGGCGGCGAGGCAGGCCCGCACGAGCGTGGCGACCTCGGTGGGCACCGACGGTGGCAGCGGCGGGACCTCGCCGCCGAGCACCCGGGCGATCGTCGCGGCCGGTGACTCGTCGCGGTCGCCGCTGAAGGGCCCGGAGCCGGTGAGAAGCGTGTGCAGGGTCGCGCCCAGCGCCCAGACGTCGGCGGTCGCGCCCGCCTTCTGTCCCGACAGGACCTCGGGCGGTGTGTACGGGATCGTGCCGACCAGGGAGCCGGTGGCCGTGTGCGCGCCCTCGGCCAGGCGGGCGATGCCGAAGTCGCCCAGCTTCGGTCGACCGTGCCCGTCGATCAGCACGTTGGCGGGCTTGACGTCGCGGTGCAGGATGCCCGCGTCGTGGGCGGCGGCGAGCGCGTCGGCGACCGCGATCGCCACCTCCACCGCCTCGGGCCAGGCGAGGGCGCCGGACGCGGCGAGCCGGTCCTGCACCGAGCCGCCGGGCAGGTGCTCCATCACCAGGAAGGGGCGCCCCTCGTCGGTCGTGCCCGCGTCGTGCACGGTGACGACCGAGGGATGTCCCGAGAGCGTGCCGATCGCCCGGCACTCGGCGAGGAACCGGCGCTCGGTCTCGGGATCGGACACCGAGGACCCGAGCACCTTTACCGCCACCCGACGTCCCAGGCGGCCCTGCTCGGCGAGCCAGACCGTCGCGAAGCCACCGACCCCCAGGCGCCCGACGGCGACGTACCCGGGCGGCAGCGGCACCGCACCCTTCCTGTCGCGGGCCGGGTCGGGCCCGAGGTCTCCGCTGTCCGTCACACGATCGCCCTGCGTCCGTCCGGTCGCGGAGGACTGTAACCGGGCCCTCCGGGGTCCCGGGCACGGGGTCCGTGAGGGGATCCCGGTCGCGCCGATAGCCTGCCGCCGTGCACGCCGACCTGGCCCGACGGCCGACCGAGGAGCTGATGGCGCTCGCCGCGGCCCGCCGCGACGCCGCCCACGGCACGCGGGTGACCTTCTCGCCGAAGGTGTTCATCCCCCTCACCAAGCTGTGCCGCGACCGCTGCGGCTACTGCACCTTCGCCCAGCCACCGGGCCGCGTGGAGTCGCCGTTCATGGAGCTCGACGACGTGCTCGTCCTGGCGCGCCGGGGCGCGGCCGCCGGGTGCCACGAGGCGCTCTTCACCCTCGGCGAGGCCCCGGAGGACCGCTACCCCGCCGCCCGCGAGTGGCTCGACGGGCACGGCTACGCGAGCACGGTCGACTACCTCGTCGCCGCCTGCGCGGCGGTGCTCGAGGACACCGGCCTGCTCCCCCACGCCAACCCGGGGGCCCTGTCGGCTCCGGAGCTGGCCCGCCTCCGGGCGGTGAGCCCCAGCCAGGGGATGATGATCGAGACGTTGCGTGCCGATCTCGACGCGCACCGTGGTGCGCCCGACAAGGTGCCGGCGAGGCGCCTGGCCACCCTCGAGGCGGCCGGTGAGCTGGCGATCCCCTACACGACCGGGATCCTCTGCGGCATCGACGAGGACGAGGCCGACCGCATCGAGGCGCTGGAGGCGATCGCGGTGTCGCACCGCCGCCACGGCCACGTGCAGGAGGTGATCGTCCAGAACTTCCTGCCCAAGCCGGGCACGTCGATGCACCGACACCCGCCCTGTCCCGCCGACGACCACCTGCGCGCCGTCGCCCTGGCCCGCCTGATCCTGCCCGACGAGGTCCACGTCCAGGCCCCGCCGAACCTCGCCGACGAGGTCGCCCCGCTGCTGGCGGCGGGCGTCTCGGACCTGGGCGGTGTATCGCCGGTCACGATCGACCACGTGAACCCCGAGCGCCCGTGGCCGCACCTCGACGCCCTCGCCGAGGCCACCGCCGCCGTCGGTCACCAGCTCGCCCCCCGCCTCACGGTGCACCCCCGTTACGTCGCCGATCCCGAGCACTGGATCGACCAGGGGCTCCGCTTCCCGGTCATGGACCGCGCCGACGCCGAAGGGCTCGCCCGCGACGACCCGGGCGCGGTGTTCCCCAACCGGGTCGGCGAGGTCCGCAACGTCGGCGACGGCGCCGAGGTCGTCCTGGTCGGCCGTCGGTCGACCGCGTGGTACTCGGGTGCGGGGACCGCGCCCACGGTCCTCGTGCCCGGCTCCGCCGCGGCGGTCAGGGGGCCGGTGCACGAGGTGCTCGACGGCGTGGCGGCCGGCGAGCGAGTCGACGTCGACGAGATCGTCACCCTCTTCTCCGCCCGGGGACGCGAGGTCGCCGCGGTGGCCGAGCTGGCCGACTCCCTGCGCGAGCGGGCGGTGGGCGGCACCGTCACCTACGTCCGCAACCGCAACATCAACTACACCAACGTCTGCACGTTCAAGTGCCGGTTCTGCGGCTTCTCGAAGGGGCCCCGCTCGCTCAACCTGCGGGGCACGCCCTACCTGCTGACCCTCGATGACATCGCCGACCGGGTCCGCGAGGCCCGGGCCGCCGGGGCCACCGAGGTCTGCCTCCAGGGCGGCATCCACCCGTCCTTCGACGGCGACTACTACCTCGACGTCACCCGGGCGGTCGTCGCCGCCGCGCCCGGCATCCACGTCCACGGCTTCACCGCGCTGGAGGTCACCGAGGGGGCCAAGCGGCTCGGCGAGCCGCTCGATGCGTACCTGCGCCGCCTCGTCGACGCCGGTCTCCGGACGCTGCCGGGCACCGCCGCCGAGATCCTCGACGATCCGGTGCGCCAGGTGCTGTGCCCCGACAAGATCGACACCGAGGAGTGGCTCGAGGCCCACCGCACGGCCCACCGCGTCGGGCTCCGGTCCAACGTCACGATCATGTTCGGCGCCGTCGAGTCCCCGGTGTCGTGGGCCCGGCACCTGGTGCGCACCCGCGACCTCCAGGCCGAGACGGGCGGCTTCACCGAGTTCGTGCCCCTCCCCTACGTCCACATGGCGGCGCCGCTGTACCTCCAGCAGCGGTCGCGCCGGGGGCCGACGTGGCGCGAGGTCGTGCTGATGCACGCCGTCGGTCGCATCGCCTACGACGGGCTGATCCCGAACGTCCAGGCGTCGTGGGTGAAGCTCGGCGTCGACGGGGTCCGCCAGCTCCTGCGCGCGGGGGTGAACGACCTCGGCGGCACGCTGATGGACGAGACGATCTCCCGGGCCGCCGGCGCCAGCCACGGGCAGGGCCTCGAGGCCGACGACTTCGAGGCGCTCGTCGCCCCGCTCGGGCGCCCGCTCGCCGAGCGCACCACCCTGTACGAGCCCCGACCCACCGAGGCCGCCCCCCTCCCATGAGCCTGCGTCCCCCCCACCCCGACCCCTCCGCCACCGCCCTCGGCACGACCTCCAGCCAGAAGGCCCTCGGGTCCGACCTCGACGACGAGATCCGCGAGGCGGTCGACCGACTGGTCGAGACCGTCGCGCCCGCGGACGACGCCGACCTCATCCGGGAGATCCTGCTCACCGCCAGCCGTCTCGGTCGCGACGACACCGAGCGTCTCGACCTCAAGATCGTGCGCGCCGCGGTGGCCGAGATGCGCGACGCCTTCGCGGTGTTCGCGCCGTACCGCGACATCCCGAAGGTGACGATCTTCGGTTCCGCCCGCACCGCCGAGGGCACCCCGCTCTACGACCAGGCCCGCCGGGTGGCTGCCGAGCTGGCCGACGCCGGGTGGATGGTCATCACCGGCGCCGGTCCCGGCATCATGCTCGCCGGCATGGAGGGGGCCGGGCGCGACCGCTCGATCGGCGTCAACATCCGCCTGCCGTTCGAGCAGGAGGCCAACGACGTCATCACCGGCGACCCGAAGCTCGTCACCATGAAGTACTTCTTCACGCGCAAGCTGATGCTGATGAAGGAGTCCGCCGGATTCATCGCCCTGCCCGGCGGGTTCGGCACCATCGACGAGACGATCGAGCTCCTCACGCTCCAGCAGACGGGCAAGGCGGTCCCGGCGCCGGTCGTGCTCCTCGACGAGCCCGGCGGCGCGTACTGGCACGGCTGGCGAACCTTCGTCACCGAGCACCTCGGCGGTGGCGGCTACATCTCCGACGGCGACGTGGAGCTGGCCGACCTCACCGACGACGTCGCGGTCGCCCGGGAGCTGGTCACCGGCTTCTACCGGCGCTACCACTCGATCCGCTGGGTCGGGTCCAAGCTGGTGATCCGCACCCGCACGCCGGTGCCCGACGCCGACCTCGAACGCCTCGACGCCCAGTTCGGCTCGATGTTCGCCGAGGGGCACCTGGAGCGCGTCGAGCCGTTCGGTCCCGAGCGCAAGGACGACGACCACCTCGACCTGCCCCGCCTGGCCTGCACGTTCGACGTGTTCCAGATGGCCGGTCTCCACCACCTGGTTCGCGCCATCAACGCCACCGCCGTACCCGGCTGACCGGGGCCGCGCCCCGCCCGCCGGGCGGCCATCACGACTGCGTCAGGCGTCGCGGTCGTCGGGTTCGTCGAGCAGGTGGATGGCCTTCTCGACCGCGCGCCGGGCCCGGGTGAGGCGCTTCTCGTCGACCGGCAGTTCGTGGCCGCCGGCGTCGATCGACTCGCGGAGCCGGGCGATCGCCAGGTCGGCCAGCTCCTCGGCGATCGCCTCCAGCCGTCCCCGGATCTCGTCGAACTCGCCGGCCATGCTCCGCTCCTCGCGCGCGTCGTGCCCGTCCGCCCCCGGCATGATCGCGCGGCCGCACGCGGGCGCGTACCCGCGAGTTCCGCGGGTGGGTGCTCCGCGCGCCACACTCATCGGGTGCACGCCGTCGCCCTCACCGCGCTCAAGGGGGGCGTGGGCAAGACGAGCACCGCGGTGAACCTCGCCGCCCTCTCCGCGCTCGCGGGCCATCGCACGCTGGTGTGGGACATCGATCCGCAGGCGGGCGCCACCGCCTGCCTCGGCGTCAAGCCCAAGCTGCGGGGCGGGGCCCAGCGCCTCCTCGGCAGCGACCGCGACCTCACCGGCTCGATCCGCCGTTCGTCGGTCGAGGGCCTCGACGTCCTGCCGGGCGACTACAGCCTGCGCGAGGCGGACGTGATCGTCAGTGGCAGCCGGCGCCCGCGCCGCACGTTCCGCCGGGTGCTGGCGGCGGTCGGCAAGGACTACGACGTCGTCCTGATCGACTGCCCGCCCGGCATCGGCGCGTCCACCGAGGTCCTGGTCAAGGCGGTCGACCTCCTCCTGATCCCGGTGGTGCCGGCCCCACTCGACCTCCGGGCGCTCGACCGCTTCGCCGAGGTCATCGTCGACCTCGGTGCGCCACCGGAGCTCCTCGCCCCGTTCCTGTCGCAGGTCGACCGGCGCAAGCCCCTGCACCGCAAGCTGGTCGAGGAGGTGCGGACCACCCGCCACTTCCTCGCCGCCGCGATTCCGCTCTCGTCCGCGGTCGAGCGCATGCCGCTCGAACAGGTGCCCACCGTCGTCGCCGCGCCCCGGAGCCTCGCGTCGGTCGCGTTGCGTGACCTGTGGGCCGAGGTCTCCGAGCGGCTGGGCCTCGACTGAGGTGGGCCGCCGTCGAGCCCCCCAGGACGTCCACGAGTACGTCTCGTTCGAGGACCGCGACGAGGAGCGCACCTGGGTCTGGGACGTGACGTTCCTCACCAGCCCGTGGACGTGCATATTCGGTGCCGGCTGCCCCGGCGTGCTCGACGCCCCGGCGCCGGAGCTCGTGCAGGGCTGCTGCTCCTACGGCGCCCACTTCGTCGACGACGACGACCGCGCCCACGTCGAGGCGATGGCCGAGCGCCTGACGGCCGACCAGTGGCAGTTCAAGGCCGAGTCCGAGGCGCGGGGTGGCCCGGTCACCGTCGACGAGGACGGCGCCATCGTCGCCCGGCTGGCCGACGACGCGTGCATCTTCCTCAACCGCCCGGGCTTCCCGGCCGGGCCCGGCTGCGCCCTGCACCAGGCGGCCGAGGCCGCCGGCGAGCGGTTCATGGACTGGAAGCCCGAGGTGTGCTGGCAGGTGCCCCTCCGGCGCGTCGACGACGTCGACCCGTACGGGCACGTCACGTCGACGGTGCGGGAGTGGAAGCGCCGGGACTGGGGCGAGGGCGGCCACGAGTTCCACTGGTGGTGCACCGCCGACGAGGGGGCCTTCGTCGGGCACCGTCCGGTGTACGAGGAGATGCGCGACGAGCTCATCGCCATGACGTCGCGCTGGGCCTACCGGACGTTCGTCGACCTCGTGCGGGGCCGGATGGCGTCCGGCGAGGTGCCGCTGCCCCACCCGGTGCTCCGCCGCTGAGGCGAACGGCACCGGACGGTCACCGGACCGCAGGTCCGGGTCAGCCGCCCGCGAGGGCGGTCAGGAACGCGGCGGCGATCGGCGCGGCGGTCCCGCTCCCCGACTCGCCGCCCTCGACGAACACCGCGAACGCGATGTCGCCCTGGAAGCCGATGATCCAGGCGTGCGAGCGGGGCGGATCCTCGACGCCGTACTCGGCCGTGCCGGTCTTGGCCGAGACCTCGCCGCCGGGTACGTCGGTCAGGGCGCCGCCGGTCCCCTCGGTGACCACCGCACGCATCAGGTCGCGCAGCACCGCCGCGTGGCCGGTGTCGAGCGGGACCTCGGCGGGCGCGTTCTCGGGCGCGGGGTCGGCGACGAGCGTCGGGGCCCGCCACCGGCCGGCGGCGACGGTGGCGGCGACCATCGACATCCCGAGCGGGCTGACCAGCAGCCGTCCCTGCCCGATCGTGGCGGCGGCCTGGTCGACCACGCCCTCGCTGGCGGGCACCGAGCCGGTGAACGCCGGAAGCCCCACGTCCCACTCCACCCCGAGTCCGAACCGGACGCCCGCGTCGGTGAGTGCGTCGGGACCGAGCCCGGTCGACAGCTCGACGAACGCGGTGTTGCAGGAGCGGGCGAAGTCGGTGCGGAAGCCGACGTCGCCGAGGGCGAAGCCGCCGGCGTTGCGGAACTCGCGCCCGCCGACGACCGTCGTCGCGGGACAGCCGACGGTCGACGCGGGGTCGAAGCCGTCGTCGAGCAGCGCGAGGGTCGACACGACCTTGAACGTCGACCCGGGCGGCACCCGGCCGCGCAGGGCGGTGTCGGCGGTCGTGCCCGTCGGCGCGTTGGCGACGGCGAGCACCTCGCTCGTGCCGACCCGCACCGCGACGAGGGCGGCGACCCGCGACTCCGAGGCCAGGGCCGCCTCGGCGGCGTTCTGCACGGTGACGTCGAGCGTCGTCCGCACCGGTCGGCCCTCGACGGGGTCGATGGTCTCGAGCACCTCCGCCTCGTCCGTCTCGGGCACCGTCGTCGTCGGATCGGCGGCGGGGTCGAGGTCTCCCGTGCCGCGGGTGACGTGGACGACCAGCCCCGGTTGGCCGCGCAGCTGCTCGTCGTAGGCGGCCTGGATCCCGTCGAGACCGGTGAGGTCACCGATCTCCAGCCGTCCGTCGGCCGCCTCGACCTGCTCGGCTCCGGCCGGTCCGACCGTGCCCAGGACCGGGCGGGCGAAGCCCCGTGACGGGCTCAGGAGTTGGGACTCCTCGCGGAACACGGTGCCGGGGAGCGGCCGCACCTGGTCGCGCACCCGGTCGTAGTCGGTGCGTCGCAGCGTGATCACGTCGACGAAGGCGTCGTCGGCCGCGGCCCGCACCCGGGCGGCGAGGGCCGCGCCGTCGATGCCGAGCACCCGTTCGAGCTCGGCCGCCAGGGCGTCGACGTCGTCGGTCCGCCTCGGCTCCACGCCGACCACCACCACTTCGGTCGGCGTGACGAGCGGCTGGCCCGCACCGTCGAGGATCGGGGCCCGTTCGGGCTCCAGCCGCTCGACCGACAGGGCGTCGCCGGGGCCGAGACGACCGTCGAGGCTCGCCAACGCCCAGCGGGCCCGCCACGACCCGTCGTCCTCGACGCGTTCGAGCTCGACCGTGCCCGACGTGGACCACGTCGCCCCGGCCACCCGCCACTCGGTGCGGAGGGGAGCCCTCGCTACGTCGCCGTCGACGATCGTGGCCCCGGCGGTGACCACGACCGCCATCTCCTCGCCCAGGCCGGCGACCGCCGCGTCGTACTCGGCCTGCACCTCCGCTGAAGGCTGCACCGTCGGGGCGTCGCCGGGGCGGCCGGCCCCGACCGCCTCGACGAGGGCGGCCACCGCCGCCGCGGCCGCCACGGTCTGGTCCTCGCCGTCGTCGTCGCCGGCCCGCACCACGAGCAGGGCGGCGAGCAGCGCCGCCACCGCGACCACCGCCGTGACGCCACCGATCGCGTAGGCGACGCGACGGCGCGTCCGTCGGGTGGGGACTGCCTCGCCGTTCGCCACCCGCCCATGATCCCCGACCCCCGGCCCGCGCGAGCGGATCCCGAGGTCCGTGGCGTCAGCGGGCGGTCGACTTGTGGGCGCGGCGCCGGTCGGGCTCGGCGAGGAGCCGCTTGCGGATCCGGATCGCGTCCGGCGTGACCTCGACCAGCTCGTCGTCGGCGATCCACTCGATCGCCGTCTCGAGGCTGTGCACCCGGGGCGGCGCCAGCTTGGCCGCGTCGTCGTGGCTGTGGGTGCGGATGTTGGTCTTCTGCTTCTCGCGGACCGCGTTCACGACCATGTCCCCGCCTCGCGCGCCCTCGCCGATCACCATCCCCTCGTACACGGAGGTACCGGCGCCGACGAACAGCTCGCCCCGGAGCTGGAGGTTGTCGAGGGCGTGGGTGGTGGTGTCGCCCTGGCGGTCGGCGATCATCGCCCCGCCCTGCCGGTGCGGCAGATCGCCTGCCCACGGCATCCACCCCGCGTGGTGGGTGTGGAGCAGCGCGGTGCCGCGGGTCGCGGTGAGGAGCTGGCCCCGGAAGCCGACCAGTCCCCGGGCCGGGCCCTCGAACGTGACGATCGTGCGGCCCGCGTCGCCCGGGCGCAGGTCGGTCATCGTGCCCTTGCGGGGGGCGATCGCCTGGGTGACGGTCCCGACGTGCTCGTCGGGGACGTCGACCACGCCGCGCTCGAGCGGCTCGTGGCGCTTGCCGTTGATCTCCTTGACGATGACCTCGGGCCGGCTGACCTGGAGCTCGTAGCCCTCGCGCCGCATCGTCTCGATGAGGACCGCGAGCTGGAGCTCGCCCCGCCCGGCGACCTCGAGCACGTCGGGCGAGTCGGTGTCGGCCACCCGGATCGACACGTTGCCGAGCACCTCCCGGGCGAGCCGCTCGCGGAGCTGCCGCGAGGTCAGGAACTGGCCGGCTTGTCCGGCGAGCGGCGACGTGTTCACGCCGAAGGTCATGCGCAGGACCGGCTCGTCGACGCTCAGTCGAGGCAGCGGCTCGGGGACGTCGGGCGCCGCGAACGTGTCACCGATCTCGACCTCGGGGAAGCCGGCGATCACGAACAGGTCGCCGGCGGCGCGCTCGTCGACGTCGTGGCGACCGATGCCGTCGAACCCCATCAGGGCGGCGGGCCGGCGGCTCACCGCGGGGGCGCCCTCGGCCACCTCCTCGTCGAGCAGCACCACCGCCTCACCCCGGCGCAGCGTGCCGCGCACGACCCGCCCGACGGCCAGGCGGCCCAGGTACTCCGAGGCGTCGAGGTTGGTCACGATCGCCTGGAGCGGTCCGGTGGGGTCCCCACCGGGCGCCGGCACGGTGTCGACGATCGCCCGGAACAGCGGCCCGAGATCGGCATCGGCGCCAGGCATGGCGATGCCCTCGACCGCCCTCGCCTCGCGCGCCACCGCGGACAGCACCGGGAAGTCGATGTCGTCGGCGTCCTGCGCGAGGTCCAGGAACAGCTCCTCGACCTCGGCGAGGACCTCGTCGGGCCGGGCGTCGTGACGGTCGACCTTGTTCACGACCACCACGCAGGGCAGGCGGCGGGCCAGCGCCTTGGACAGCACGTACCGGGTCTGGGGCAGCGGCCCCTCGGCGGCGTCGACGAGCAGGAGGACGCCGTCGACCAGGGCGAGGGCCCGCTCGACCTCACCACCGAAGTCGGCGTGGCCCGGGGTGTCGACCAGGTTGATCTTCACGCCCTCCCAGGTGACCGCGGCGGCCTTGGCGAGGATCGTGATGCCGCGCTCTCGCTCCTGGTCGTTGGAGTCCATGACCCGGTCGACGACCTCCTGGTGCGCGCCGAACACGCCGGTCGAGCGCAACATGGCGTCGACCATGGTGGTCTTGCCGTGGTCGACGTGGGCTACGAGGGCGACGTTGCGCAGCGCGGAGGGCTCCGGCGCGGCCGTTGGGGTCAGGTCCAGGGTTCCTCGACCTCGGTCTCGGCCATGCACCAGCTCGCGTGGTCGTGACCCGGGTCGGCGCCGCACTCCTCGCAGGACCGCTCACCCGCCCGCTCGACGATGTCGTCATAGGTGGGCTCGGTCGTGCGCTTCAACGCACGGGCCTCTTCAAAGCGGCGATGCCGACCCTTCTTCACGGGGCGCTCCTGCGGGTGCAATGTGATGTAGATCCAGGTGACGCATTGTATCGACCGGACCCCCGCGTGCCGCATCCGCGCCCAGCGCGGTGGCCTCCGCACGATCCGTACGCCCCCGCAAAACCCGCCCAAATTTCAATCCTGGTCCCGCGCATGGGGGGAGGAGGATTGAAGTTTCGGCGGATGAAGTACCGTCCGGCGCCGTGAACCGACCGTGGTGGCAGGGCGCCGTCGTCTACCAGATCTACCCCCGCTCGTTCGCGTCGTCGAACGGGTCCGGGATCGGCGACCTCGAGGGGATCCGCCGCCGCCTCGACCACCTCGCCTGGCTCGGGGTGGACGCGATCTGGCTCTCGCCGTTCTACCGCTCGCCGATGGCCGACTACGGCTACGACGTCAGCGACTTCTGCGACGTCGACCCGATGTTCGGCGACCTCGACGCGTTCGACCGCCTGCTCTCCGACTGCCACGAGCGCGGCCTCAAGGTCGTCGTCGACTGGGTGCCCAACCACACCTCCGACCGGCACCCCTGGTTCGAGGCGGCCCGCTCCGACCGAGACGGTCCCAAGCGCTCCTGGTACGTCTGGCGAGACCCGAACCCCGACGGCAGCCCACCCAACAACTGGGTCGCCTCCTTCGACACCACCAGCCCGGCGTGGACGCTCGACGAGGCCAGCGGCCAGTGGTACCTGCACCTGTTCCTGCCCGAGCAGCCCGACCTCAACTGGGACGAACCCGAGGTCGAGGCGGCGATGCACGACACGCTGCGCTTCTGGCTCGACCGGGGCGTCGACGGGTTCCGCATGGACGTGCTCCACGCCATCGGGAAGCACCCCGACCTGCCCGACGACCCTCCCGAGTACCTGCCGATCCCGCACTCGGCGCTCAACCACGTCCCCGAGGTGACCCTCCCCCGGGTCCGGGCCCTGCGCCGCCTGCTCGACGGCTACGACGGCGATCGGATGATGATCGGCGAGGTCTACCTGCTCGACACGTCGATGGTGGCCGAGTACTACGCGGGCGGCGAGGGCCTCCACCTCTCGTTCAACTTCCCGCCGCTGTACGCGCCGTGGGACGCCGGCGCCTGGCGCCACCGCATCGACGAGGTCGCGACGATGATCGACCCCGTCGGCTGGCCGACCTGGGTTCTGTCCAACCACGACAACCCCCGGCACCGGACCCGCTACGGCAGCGAGGCCCGGGCCCGCGCCGCGGCCTTCCTCCTGCTCGGCCTGCGCGGCACTCCGTTCCTCTACGCGGGTGAGGAGCTGGGCCTCGAGGACGCGGAGGTCCCGCCGGATCGGGTCCTCGACCCGGGCGGTCGCGACGGGTGCCGGGCGCCGATCCCCTGGACGCCCGTCGACGGGCACGGCTGGGCCGTCGAGGACGCCTGGCTCCCCTGGCCGCCGGGCGCGGACCGGGGCGTCGACGCCGAGACGTTGCGGCGCGACCCCGACTCGATCCTCGCCCTGTACCGGCGGCTGCTGGCGGCCCGGAGAGGATCGTCCGCACTGCGGTTCGGCGCCCAGCGCCTGATCGACACGCCCGACGGGGCGCTGGCGTGGGAGCGGACCGACGGCGACGACCGGCGGATCGTCGCGGTGAACTTCTCCGGCCGCGCCGTGCCGGTCGACCTCGGCGAGGAGGCGGTCGTCGTGGTCGCGAGCGACGGCATCGACGAGGGCCTGCCGTTCGACGGCGTGCTGCGTCCCGAGCTCGGCATCGTCCTCCGCCCCTCCGGCTGAACGGTGGCCACCGACGGCGATCGCCCCGCCGCCCGGCTGGTCCGGTCGTCTCCCCGGGTCGCCTTCACCGTCGGGCTCACCGCCGTCACCGTCCTCGGGGCAACCATCCGGGCCCGCTCCCTCGGCGCCGCCCTGCCCTACACCGTGTACTACGACGAGTTCGGCATCGTCCGGCCGGCGTCGCGCCTGCTGGCCCGCGGCACGTGGGACCCGGGCTTCTACTGGTACCCGTCGCTCATCATCTACCTGTCGGCCGCGCTCGCCAAGGCGATGTCGGTGCTCGGCGTCGGAGGCATCCGGTCGGACGCGCGTGCGACCCTCGCCTCACCGCACCTGGAGGTCGTCGGGCCGCCCGAGCTGATCCTGTCGGCGCGGCTGGTGGTCTGGACCGCCTCGACGGCGCTGATCACGATCACGGGACTGCTCGGCCGGCGGCTGGCGGGTCGGCGGGTCGGCCTCCTCGCCGCGGTCCTGGCCGCCACGATGCCCGGCCTGGTGGCGCGAGGCTCGATCGCGGTGGGCGACACCCCCGGTGCCACGTTCGTGGCCCTGGCGCTGCTCGCCACCGCGCACCTCGCGTCGACGGAGCGGACGACCCGGTGGAGCCTGGTCGCCGGAGTGGCGACGGGTCTCGCCTTCACGTCGAAGTACACCCCCGGGCTGGTCGGGGTGGCTCCGCTCGTGGTGCTGGCGGCCCGCACCGACCGGCCCCTCGCCGGACGGTTCCGCCTCGGCGCGCTGGTCGCGGTCAGCGCGGTCGGAACGGTCCTCGTGACGATGCCGGCTCTCGTGATCCGCCCGCGCGTCGTCCTCTCGGCCCTGGGCGACCTCAACCGCTTCTACGGTCGCCAGCCGACCACCGCCACGTACTGGTCCCAGCTGCGCGATCCGAACGAGATCGGCACGGTCGTGCTGGCCCTCGCAGCCCTCGGTGTCGTGGTGCTCCTCGCCGCGGGAAGGTCCCGCCTGACGACCGTCGCGGCGCTCGCCTTCGGTGCGCTCCTGGGCGTGGCCCTGCTGCGCTCGGGCTTCCGACCCGTGCGCAACGTGCTCCCCCTGGACCCCCTGATCGCCGTGGCGGCCGCCGCGGGCGTGGACGGTGCGGCCCGGGCGTCGCGCCGCGTCACCGGCCTCCCCCGGGTGGCCACCGACCTCACCGCGGTCGCGGTCGTGGCCGCGGTCTCGGTGGCGTGGCTGACCGGACCCGTCACGTCGATCATCGAGGGGCGCGACGTGGTCGACACCCGGGTGCGGGCCCGCGAGCTGCTCGCGGAGCACGTCCGGGCCGGTGACCGGGTGCTGGTCGCCGACGAACTGGCCTTCCT
This sequence comes from Acidimicrobiales bacterium, assembly GCA_012730075.1. Taxonomy (GTDB): domain Bacteria; phylum Actinomycetota; class Acidimicrobiia; order Acidimicrobiales; family Iamiaceae; genus Iamia. Next base: position 17,211 of record JAAYBP010000106.1, read on the forward strand.
CCCGTCGGAGCTGGCCCGCCTCGGTCCCGACGTCGAGGTCGAGGTCCGCAGCCAGACCGAACCACTCGGCGATCCGTCCCGCTACGACTTCATCGTCCGGGGTCACCTGCCCGACCACCCGTACGCCTGGGCGATCCTCCCCGCCGACCGGCCCACGGTCGGCTCCTTCGGCGGCCGCCCCGCGTCGTGCAGCCGCCGCGACCTGGCGCCCGGGTGCCCGTCCCAGCCCGCCCCGAAGGCGTGGCACCAGAACCGCGTCCTCATCGTCGTCGTCGGACCGCCGGCGGGCGGTTGATCGGCGGCGGCCGGCGGTGCCGTCAGGTCGCCCGGGGTTCGAGCACGAGGTGGTCGCCGTCGAAGGCGAGCGCCGCCCGCCCCTCGACGAGGTCGCGGACCGGACCGCCGACCAGTTCGGCCCGCCACCCCTCGGCCAGACGACCCGACGACGTCATCAGGAGGTCCTCGATGTCGGAGCGGGTGGCGAGGAGCGACGTGTCGATGCGGTTGGTGCGGGCGAGCTGGGCGACCCATGCGGACACGAGCGCCACCGCCGGGCGGAGCTTGCGGTCGAGCTCGTGGTCGGTCGTCTGCGGCCGGTGCGGGGGTGGACCGGCCTCGAGCCCCTCGGCGACCGCGGCGAGCACCTGCTCGGCCAGCGGGCCGCGGCGCATCCGGTCGTCGAGGCCCCGGATGCCCTTCAGGTCGCCGAGCGAGCGGGGCTGGCGGTTGGCGATGCTGACCACCGCCAGGTCGGCCATGACGTGGCGCGACGGGATGTCGAGGTCCGCGGCCCGGCGCTCCCGCCAGGCGGCCACCGCCCGCACGACGCCCAGGGCGGCGCCCCGGAGCTGACGGGCCTCCTTGATGCGGTGGTAGGCGGAGTCCGGCTCGCGCATCGGGCGCCAGTCGCGACGGGCCTCGTTCTCGGCGGCGACCCAGCCGGTGCGCCCCGCGTCGCGGAGGCGCTCGTCGAGGCGGCGGTGCACCTCCAGCAGGTGGGCGACGTCGGACGCGGCGTAGGTGCGCTGGTGCTCGTCGAGCGGGCGCCGCAGCCAGTCGGTGAGCCGGTCGCCCTTGGGGAGCCGGAACCCGAGCTCGCCCTCGACCAGGGCGGTGAGCGACGGAGTGCCGTAGCCGGCGAACCCGGCGGCGATCTGGGTGTCGTACAGGTGCGCCGGGACGGTACCGATCGCCTGCTCGAACACCTCGATGTCCTGGCTCGACGCGTGCATCACCGCCAGGCCGGAGCCCGAGAAGAGGTCGGTGAGCGGCTCGAGCGACACGGCCAGGGGATCGATCAGGATGATCCTCGCGTCGTCGCCCACCCCCCAGGCGATCTGCACCAGGGCGACCTTGGGCCAGTAGGTGCGCTCGCGGTGGAACTCGGTGTCGACCGCGTACCGGTCGGTGCCGATCGCCTCCTCGACCGCGGCGACGAGGGCGGCGTCCTCGTCGATCCACTCGGCGGCGACGCTCGGCACGTCGGGCCGCGCGCGCGAACCGCTCCTGCCCCCCCGGCTCACGAGCCCCCCCTAGGGCGCGTCCTGCAGATCATGGCGCACGTCTCGACGGCCAGGCACGCCGCCGGCTGTGTCCTCGTCCTTGCGGTTGGACAAGGCAGGCGCGTCGTCCTGCGTCCTTGCCGGCGACGCCCCTGACTCGCCGATTCGCACACCGGATTCACAGGACACGCCCTAGCCCGGCGCATCCCCGGCGACCGTGGGGTGGCCCGAGTCGATCCACTCCAGCGTGCCCCCGGCCACGTTCACGACGTCGCGCCCCAGTCCCTGCAGGTGTTCCGCGGCCCGCAGGCTGCGTCCACCCCGGGCGCAGATCATGTACACCGTCTCCCCCGAGGGCACCTCGGCGGCCCGCTCGACGATCTCCCCCAGGGGGATCAGCCGGGCCCCGGCGACGTGGGCCTCGGAGTACTCGTCGGGCTCCCGGACGTCGACCACGGCCGCCCCGGCGGCGTGCCGCTTGGCGAAGGTCGCGATGTCGACTTCGGGTACGGCCACGGGCTCACCTCTCGTTGCGGTCGTCGCACCCTACCGGCTGCCTGACCGCCCGGTCAGGCCGACTCCCCCCGTTCCGTGGACGCATGCCCCCCGTCGACGACGGGTTTCCGCACAAGGACCGGCTACGTCGGGGGCAGGTCGGCGGGGCGGTCGGCGTCGGCGACGGCGACCGCGGGGACGGCGACGGGCCGCCACCGGGCGACCTCACCGGCGGTGGCGAGGCGCCGATCACCGGCCCGGTACCGGTCGGCCAGCGCCTCGGCGAGCGCCGGGGTGGCCCGCCACGCGCCGACGACCCACTGGGCCCGTCCGTCGACGGTGGCGATGGTGGCGTCCGGGGTGCCGGGACCGTCGACCAGGTCGGCCTCGACCCACCCGTCGTCGAGCGCGGCGAGCAGGCCGCGGAACGTCGCCGGATCGGGGGCGATCAGGTCGCACGGGGCGACGAGCGCCCGCCGCGACCCCGACGCCACCGGCACCGCCGGTGCGTCGCGGGCGACCTCGGTGAGCGCGGTGGCCAGGCCCCCGAGCGGTCCGCCGCCGGGCCACCGGTCCGGAACCGGCTCCAGGCCTAGCTCGCGCAGCGCCCCCGCGTCGCCGCCGATGGCGAGAACCCGCGTCGCGCCCGCCGACCGCAGCGCATCGGCCACCCGGGCCGCCAGCGCGTGCCCGTCGAGCTCGATCAGCGCCTTGTCGCGGCCCATGCGCCGGCTGGCCCCACCGCACAGCACGACGCCCACGACGTCGGCGGACGGAACGGTCGGACCGGTCGGGGACGGCGTCGCGGCGTCGGGCGAGGTCGCCACGGTCGGGGCCCCGGCCGGGTCAGGTGCCGGCGATGCCGCCGTAGGTCGACACCGACGACTCGGTGGGTGCGTCGGCCGTGAGGGGGACGTCGGCGAGGCTGTCGGCCAGGTCCGCGCCGAAGCGGTCGGCGACCTGCCGGTGGTACGGCGAGAGCATGACGTGGAGGCCGCCCTGCTGGCGGTCGAGGTTCCAGCCGCGGGCGTCCATGGCATCGCCCACCGCGTCGTGGGAGCGGCCGGGGGTGGTTACCTGGAACACGCCGATGTCGGGGGTGGGCGACACCTCGGCGCCGTCGGCCGCGTCGATGCCGGCCAGGAATCCGTCGCGAGCGACGCGTACGTCCTGGGTCAGGCGCAGGAAGCCGGCCTCACCCAGGTGCATCAGCGCCGCCCACGCACCCGCGATCGGCGGCGCCGGTCGGGTACCCGCCGGGGTGGACGACGCGTAGAGGCCGCCGGGCCACGAGTCGTACCAGAAGTGCTGGTGCCGGAGCAGGTCCCGCGACCGGTAGAGCACGAGCGACGCGCCCTTGAACGCGTAGCCGTACTTGTGCAGGTCGGCCGACAGGGACGTGACCCCCTCGACGCGCAGGTCCCACGGCGGTACGGGCTCGCCGAGCCGCTCCCAGAACGGGAGGATGAAGCCGCCGAGGCACGCGTCGACGTGGCAGAGCAGGCCCCGCCCGGCGGCCAGCGCCGCCACGTCGGCGACGGGGTCGATGACGCCGAACGGGTAGTTGGCGGCCGAGGCGACGAGCATCGCGGTGCGGGGCCCGATGGCGTCGGCGAGCCGGTCCGGCGCGACGCGACCGTCGGCCTCGACCGGCACGGTGACCAGCTCGATGTCGAGCAGGTCGCACGCCTTGGCGAACGCGGGGTGGGCGGTGATCGGGGCCAGGATCTGCGGCTCGGCGATGTCCATGGCGGCGCGCGCGTGCCCGCGGGCCACCTGCACCGCGCAGAAGATGCTCATGCTCCCGCCCGCCGTCACCGCCCCGCAGTCGGGACCGGTGCCGAACAGGTCGGCGCCCATGGCGACCAGGTCGAGCTCCATCTGGAGCAGGCTCGGGTACCGGAACGGGTTGAGCGCGTTCTCGTGCAGGTAGCGGTCGGCGACCGCGTGGAGCAGGGTCTCGTGGGCCTCGTCGCCCGAGTTGTAGACGAGGCTGAACGCCCGACCACCGCGCCAGTCGAGGTCGTCGGCCCGGGCGGCGTCGATGCGGGCGAGCAGCTCGTCGGCCGGCACCCCCTCGGTCGGCAGCGTGGCGGATCGGTCTCGCTCGCTCATGGCCGGCGAGCGTACGGCACCGAGCCTGCGGGCGGGTGAGGCCCACGGTGGCCGGCCCCCGGAGGGTGGGGACGGTGGACGGTCAGGTCGGGCCGAGGTCGCCGGCGACGAAGTGGCGGCGGCAGATCAGCTCGTAGGTCACGACGTCGCCGAACAGGGGCGGGCCGGCGCCCTCGGTGTCGCCGATGACGATCGTCTCGCCCTCGCGGGTGAGCCGGCCGTTCACGAGGCGGGCGTTGTGGGTCGCCCGGCGGCCACACCAGCACCGGGCCTCGACGCCCATCGGGACGTGCTCGTCGGCGATCTCCATCATCCGACGGGTGCCGTCGAACAGCTCGCCGCGGAAGTCGGTCAGGAGGCCGTACGCGAACACGTCCGCGCCCAGCTCGTCGACCACCGCGCCGAGCTGGTCGATCTGCTCCCGGGCGTAGAACTGCACCTCGTCGCAGACCAGGAAGTCGACCGGCCGCTCCCCCGCGCGGGCGAGGGCGAGCAGGTCGACGTCGGGCGTCACCTCCACCGCGGGGCGCGAGACGCCGAGGCGGCTGGACACGGCGGTGCCGTCCCGGTCGAACAGGGTGCACAGGTGGCCGCGGAGCCCCCTCCGGATCAGGTTGTGGTGCACCTGGAGGGCGACGGTCGACTTGCCGGAGCCCATGATCCCGTAGGAGAAGCGCAGCACGCCCTCCCGGCCGTCGGTCACCGCCGGGTCAGCCGCCGTAGGACATCCGGGTGTCCTCCATGCGGAGCACCTCGGTGTCCTCGGGGAGCAGGAAGTCGCAGTCGACGACCTCGCCGATGAAGAGCGTGTGGCCGCCGCAGTCGACCGCCTGACGCACCTCGCAGTCGACGAACGCCGCCGCCCGGTCGAGCACCGGCGCGCCGGTCGCCCCGTCGTGGAACGGGAAGCCGTTGAGCGTGCCCCCGGCGAGGTCGACCTCGACCGGCTTGGTGAACTTGCGGATGATCGCCCGGTCCTCCCGGGCGACCGTGTTGAGGCAGAACACGCCGCCCTCCGCCACCAGCTCGTGGGTCACGGCCGTCTTCTCGACACCGACCGCGATCAGCTTGGGGTCGAAGCTGACCTGCGTGACCCAGTTGATCGTCATGAGGTTCCGACGGTCGCCGTGGCGCGAGCCCAGCACGTACAGCCCGTACGGCAGCGACCAGAGCACCCGTCGGCGCAGCTTGTCGTAGTCGGCGCGGGCGTCGTCGTCGGCCGCGACGCGGGCCGGGTAGGGCCCGATCGGGCCGGATCCTCCGGGGGCAGCCATGCGGAGCGACGCTATCCGCTCCTGGTGGCTCGTTCGTCGCCGACGGGCCGCTCGGGCCCGCCCCGCCTGGAGGCTCGTCCTCTACCCGGGCCGGTGAGCGCCGGTCGGGGGCACCTCCCGGCACGCGGCGACGAACCCGTCGAAGAGGCGCTGCTGGACCGGGTCGCGCCCGGCGGAGTCCTCCGGGTGCCACTGGACCGCGACCACCCACTCGCCGGAGTCGGGCTCGAGGCCCTCGACGCACCCGTCGGCGGCCCGGGCGGTGACCCGGAGTCCCTCGCCCACCAGCCCGACGGCCTGGTGGTGGTGGCAGCGGCCGATGGGCGACCGCTCGCCGCCGAGCAGCTCCACGAGGCGGGAGTCGGCCTCGACGGCGATCTCGACGTCGGATCCGCCGCCACCCAGCGGGACGCCGTGGGCGACGTCGGAGGTGCCCGTGATGTGCTGGCGCAGCGTCCCGCCGTGGGCCACGTTGACGAGCTGGAGGCCGCGGCAGATCGCCAGCACCGGGCGACCGAGCTCGACCGCGGCGAGGTACAGCGCCTCCTCCCAGGCGTCGATCGCGGCGCTGAACCCGTAGGTCTCGGGGACGGGAGCCTCGCCGTACCGACCGGGGTCGAGGTCGTCGCCACCGGTCAGGACCAGGCCGTCGAAGCGGGCCATCAGGTCGGCCGCCGCCTCGTCGAGTGCGGCGTTCGGCAGCAGGACGACGCCGACCGCCCCGGCCCGCCCCAGCGCCTCCAGGTAGTACGTGGGCACGGCGGCCTGCGGTTCGAGCGCGCGCTCGACCCGCTCGGCTGCGATCACCCGGCCGGTCACCGCGATCACGGGCGAACCGGGCCCGGCCTCGGTGCGGAACGCGATGGGATCGGTCGACAGCCGGACCTCGCCGAGGCCGCCGGAGGCGGCGATCTCGCTCACAGCCGCTCGAAGCCGCGGAGCAGCTCCCAGTCGGTGACCGTCCGGTTGGCGGCCGCCCACTCCTGGCGGGCGGTGTTGAGGACGTGGTGGTGGACGTCGTCGCCGAGGGCCTCGCGGGCGATGGCCGATCCGGCGAAGAGGTCGATCGCCTCGACCAGCGTCGACGGGATCCGCTCGACGTCGGTCGCCTCGTACGCGTTGCCCGAGTAGGGCGGTCCGGGGTCGATCTCGTTCTCGATGCCGTGGAGGCCGGCGGCGATGACGCCCGCGTAGGCGAGGTACGGGTTCACGTCGGCGCCGGGGATGCGGCTCTCGACCCGACGGTGGGCGCCGTGGCCGACGATCCGCAGCCCGCAGGTGCGGTTGTCGTCGCCCCACGCCACCGCGGTCGGCGCCCAGGAGTCGGGCTGGAACCGCTTGTAGGAGTTCACGTTGGGGGCGAACAGCAGGGTCAGCTCCCGCGACGCGGCCAGCAGGCCGCCGAGCCAGTGCGAGACCGTCGGCGAGAGGGCCCGGGGGTCGTCGCCGTCGGTGACCGCCAGCGACGTGGTGCCGCCGTCGGCCCACACCGACGAGTGGATGTGGCACGAGGAGCCGACGTCGTCCATCGTCCACTTGGCCATGAACGTCACCGCCCGGCCGTGGGCGGCGGCGATCTCCTTGGTTCCGTTCTTGTAGATCGCGTGCCGGTCGGCCATCTCCAGGGCCTCGGCGTACACCAGGTTGATCTCGTGCTGGCCGTAGCCCGCCTCGCCCTTGGAGAACTCGACCGGCACCCCAGCGGCGTCCATCCCGTTGCGGATCTCGCGGATCAGGTACTCGTCCCGGGTCGTCTGGAGGATGTGGTAGTCCTCGATCCAGTCCGAGTGCGGGCGCAGGTCGCGGTAGCCCTTCTCCCTTGCCTCCTCGAAGGAGTCGCGGAACAGGAAGAACTCCAGCTCGGCGCCGATCTTCACCGTGAGGCCGTGGGCGGCGGCCCGCTCGAGCTGGCGGCGGAGGACGCGCCGTGGCGACACCTCGATCGGCTCGCGGCTGCCCTCCTCGACCAGGTCGCAGACCACGAGCGCGGTCCGCTCGATCCACGGCACGCGCCGCAGGGTCGCCAGGTCGGGCACCGCGGACATGTCGCCGTAGCCGAGGTCCCAGTTGGCGAACCGGTAGCCGGGCAGCGGCGTCATGTCGACGTCGACCGCCAGCAGGTAGTCGCACGCCTCGATCGTGCCGTCCATCACGGTGTCGCAGAAGTAGCGCCCGGTCACCCGCTTGCCCATCAGGCGGCCCTGGAGGTCCGGGAAGCAGACGAGGACCGTGTCGATCTCGCCGTCGTCGACCAGGCCGGGCAGGGCGGCCGGGTCGATCATGCCGGTGGTGGTCATGGGCGGGGCTCCCTCGGGTCGGGGACGGTCACTCGGGCGTCGTGTACGCGGCGGTGATGCCGCCGTCGATCAGCAGGGACTGGCCGGTCATGAACGACGACTCGTCCGACGCGAGGAACAGCGCGCCGTTCACCATCTCGCGGGCCTCGCCGAAGCGGCCCATCGGGATGTGGACCAGCCGGCGCTGGCGCTTCTCCTCGTCGGACAGGTACTTGGCGAGCAGCGGCGTGAGGACGGGCCCGGGGCACAGGGCGTTGCAGCGGATGCCCTGCCGGGCGTAGATGACGGCGATCTCGCGCGTCATCGCCAGCACCGCGCCCTTCGAGGTCGTGTAGGCGAGCTGCGGCGTCGCCGCCCCGAGGTGGGCGACGAAGCTGGCCACGTTGACGATCGAGCCGCCGCCGGAGTCGAGCATCGCCGGTATCCCCGCCCGGCAGCAGCGCCACAGGCCGGCGACGTTGACGTCCATCGTCGTCGCCCACGTCTCCTCCGAGGTGGTGGTCGGGCCGTCGTCGTCGGGAAGGCTGACCCCGGCGTTGTTGTAGAGGACGTGGAGCCCACCGAACGCCTCCACCGTCGCCGCCACCGCGGCGTCGACCGACGCGCCGTCGGTGACGTCGGCGACGAGCGAGACCGCCTCGCCCCCGGCGGCGGTCACCGCGGCGACCGTCTCCTCGCACCCGGCCAGGTCGACCGCGGCGACGCGGGCGCCCTCGGCGGCGAACACCTCGGCGGCCACCGCGCCCATCCCCCCGGCCGCGCCCGTGATCAGCGCGACCTTCCCGTCCAAGCGACCCATGCGGTGCTCCTCGTCTGCTCCTGGGCCCCCGGTCGGGCGACGGGGAGCGGGTCGTATGATGCCGCGTCCTCCGCGGCCCGCTGAACCCCAGCGTTCGGGCCGCCCGTCGACCTCCGCCGGAGCCGCCGCCGATGCCCACCGCCGACCACCTCCTCGTCGTCGCCGGCGAGCGCGTCCCCGCCGTCGAGGGGGGCACCACGACCGTGCTCGCCCCCGCCACCGGCGAGCCGCTCGCCACCGTCGCCCGGGCCGGGGCCCCCGACGTCGAGCGCGCCGTCGCCACCGCCCACGCCGCCTTCGCCGACGGCCGCGGCGCGTGGCCGGCGACGAGCGCGACCGTGCGGGGCCGGGTGCTCGGCCGGGTGGCGGACCTCCTTCGCGAGCGGGCCTCCGACCTGGCCCGGCTCGAGGCCGAGAACGCCGGTCACCCGATCGGCGACGCCGAGTGGGAGGTCGAGGCGGCGGCCCGCACGTTCGAGTTCTACGCCGGGGCCCCCAACAAGCACCACGGCTCGACCATCCCGGTCATGGACCCGGGCCTGGCGATCACGCTCCGCGAGCCGGTCGGGCCGTGTGCGCTGATCGTGCCGTGGAACTTCCCGCTGCTGATCGCGTCGTGGAAGGTCGCACCCGCCCTGGCCTGCGGCAACCCGATCATCCTCAAGCCGGCGTCGCTCACGCCCCTGACCGCCCTCGCCCTCGGCGACGTCCTCGTCGACGCCGGCGTGCCGCCCGAGGCGGTTCACGTCCTCGCCGGGCCGGGCTCCCAGGTCGGCGACCTGCTGGTGGGCGATCCCCGGATCGCCAAGGTCGGCTTCACCGGCGAGACCGCGACCGGCGCGCACATCCTGCGGACCTCGTCGGAGAACATCACCCGGGTCAGCCTCGAGCTGGGCGGCAAGTCGGCGGCGGTCGTGTTCGCCGACGCCGACCTCCAACGGGCGGCGGCCTCGATCCCGATGGCCGTGTTCGGCAACGCCGGACAGGACTGCTGCGCCCGCAGCCGGATCCTCGTCGAGCGGTCCGCGTACGACGACTTCGTCACCGCCTTCGCCGCGGCCACCGCCGAGATCACGGTTGGCGAGCCGCTCGACCGCGACACCCAGATGGGGCCGATGGTCTCCGAGGGCCAGCGCCGGACGTCGCTCGACTACCTGGCGATCGGGGTCGAGGAGGGCGCCCGCCTCGTGCGTGGTGGCGAGGTGCCGGACCGGCCGGGGTTCTTCCTCTCCCCCGCCGTCGTCGCCGACGTCGACAACTCGATGCGGATCGCCCGCGAGGAGATCTTCGGTCCGGTGGCGTCGGTCATCCCCTTCGACGACGAGGACGACGCGATCCGCATCGCCAACGACAGCCCCTACGGCCTGTCGGGCTCGCTGTGGACCGGCTCGGCCACCCGGGCGATCCGCGTCGCCCGCCGCCTCCGCGCCGGCACCCTGTCGGTCAACTCCAACTCGTCGGTCCGGGTCGAGACCCCGTTCGGCGGCATGAAGCGCTCCGGCCTCGGCCGCGAGCTGGGCCTCGCCGCCCTCGACCACTACTCCGAGCAGCGCACCGTCTTCTTCGCCGAGGACTGACCGCGAACGAAGACGGTGCGCTCCTGGCACCTCGTGTGGCCTTCGGGCCGTCAGTCGAGGTCGGCGGGGGGCCAGGAGGGGTCGAGCTGGCGGAGGAAGACCTCGCAGCGCTCGGCTTCGTCGGCCTCGCCGATCGTGGCGGCGGCCCGGGCCAGGCCGTGCAGGGCGCGTAGGAAGCCCCGGTTGGTCGGCTCCGACCAGCGCACGTAGCCGGTGCCCCGCCAGCCGTTCTGTCGCAGGGTGTCGAGGCCCCGGTGGTAGCCGACCCGGAAGGCGGCGTAGGACTCGATCGGGTCCCGGCCGAGTCCGCCCAGGCGGGACCAGCCCTCGAGCGAGCGCGGGTGGGCGGCGACGACCTCGGCCACCGCGGCACGGGGGTCCGGCGCCACCAGGGCCGCAGCCAGGGCGTCGACGACCGGCGCCGGTTCGGGCGGCAGCACGGTCTCGGGGGGACCGGACGGGCTGAGCGAGATCGGCTGGTCGGTCACGGGGCCACGCTACCGGGCCGTCCGCGAGGTCTCGGAGGAACGGGCGGCGCACGATCCGGAGGGGACGGCGGCGCTCCGGCGACGCCGACGCTCGGACCGGCTCGGATGCTCCGATCAGCGGCCGCGGGACCGGGTCGCACTACGGTCGCCGCCGGATGTCCGCCGCGCCCGACGCCGCCGCCGCACCGACCGGCCTCCGAGCCTCGGGGGGCGACGCCGTCGCCCTCTTCTCGGTCATGTGGGCGCTGGCGATGGTGTGGCACATGGTGGGCAACCCCACCCAGGCTCCGCCGCTCGTGCAGGTCGCCATCGCCGTGGCCGCCGGCCTGGTCGTGTGGCGACCGCGGGCGCCGCTCGCCATGGCCGCGCTGGGGGTGACGGTCGCCGTCGGGGCATGGAGCGAGGCGCCGGTGGTCGGCAACCACTGGGTGCTCGCCGGCATGCTCGGCCTCGGCACGGTCGGGGCGGCGGTCGCCGCCTGGTTGTCGCCCCGCCCCGGCACCTACGACCGGGCCCTGCTGCCGACCGTGCGCCTCGGCCTGCTCGGCTTCTACGCGTTCGCCGCCTTCGCCAAGCTCAACTCCTCGTTCCTCGACCGCTCGGTGAGCTGCGCGGTCGTCTACTACCAGGAGTCGACCGACTCGATCGGCGCCGGTTTCCTCCAGTTCGGTGGCGCGTCGTGGATCGAGTGGGCCGTGATCGTCGGGACGGTCGTGATCGAGCTGTCGGTTCCGGTGGCGCTGATCTGGGGCCGAACCCGCCGCTGGGCGGTGGTCGGGGCGATCGCGTTCCACGCCGTGCTCGCCATCGACCAGGACCACACGTTCTTCGACTTCTCGTCGTTGCTCACCGCCCTGTTCGTCACCTTCCTGCCCGCCGCCGCGCCGGCCGCGGTCGCCGCCGTCGGGCGCCTGGCCGACCGCCTCCGGTCCGACGGGGAGCGCGTCCCGGAGCTGGCCCACGCGCTCGGCGCGGCGGTGCCGGTGCTCGCCGGGCTGGTCGTGGCGTCACGGGCGCTCGCCCCCGACACGGTGCGGCTCGTCGGCTGGTGGCTGTGGCAGCCCGCGGTGGTCGCCACCATCGTCGTCCTCGCCCGCCTCGTGCGGCGCGACCGCACGGCCGGCGACGGGGTGGGCTTCGTGCCCCGGCCGCTCGTCCTCCTGCTCGTGCCCGCCCTCGTCCTGTTCAACGGGTTGACGCCGTACCTGGAGATCAAGACCGGCTACGGCTGGAACATGTACGGCAACCTCGTCACCGTCGACGGCGAGTCGAACCACCTGATCGTGCGACGGACGCTCCCGCTGACCGACGAGCAGGCCCGACCGGTGACGGTGCTCGCCTCCGACGATCCCGACGTCGCCCGCTACGTCGACGCCGACCTGGCCATCACCTGGAGGCAGTTCCGGCGCTTCCTCGCGGACCATCCCGACGCGGCGGTCACCTTCGAGCGCGACGGCGAGGTCGTCAGCGTCGAGCGGGCGGGCGACCACCCCGAGCTGGTCGACGCCGACCCGCCGTGGCGCGAGAAGCTCCAGCTGTTCCGGGTGATCGATCAGCGACGCCCGGCCCGCTGCACCCTCGGCTTCGGTCCCGCCCGCTGAGCCGCGTGCCCGCGACCCCGGGCCGGGACGCGACGGAGGGCGGGCCCTGGGGCCCGCCCTCCGGTGTCGACTCGGTCGAGTCAGTCGATCAGTTGACCGACTGGCCCGCCTCGTTGAGGGTGTCGCTGGCGTTGCCACCGATGAGGGCGACGGCGGCGATGCACACGACGGCGATCAGGGCCACGAGCAGCGCGTACTCGACGA
>JAAYBP010000519.1 GCA_012730075.1 Acidimicrobiales bacterium
ACGGATCGACCCCGGCACCGCTCGTCGGCGGGGGTGGGGACAACCCCACCCGGGGGGCGGGGGCGGCACCACCCCGGATCCGGTGGCCCGGCCCATCGAAACGAGGGCCGACGACGCGGACGATGGGGCGAACCGATCGACGTCCCCGAGGAGGACCCCATGACCACCTTCACCCCCGCCCCTCCCCCCGTCTCCGCCCCGGCCCGCACCGCGGTGCGCGCCTACGCCGTGCGGAAGGTCTACGGCGACGGTCCCGCCGCCGTCACCGCGCTCGACGACGTCACCGTCGGCGTCGCCGCGGGCACGTTCGTCGCCGTGATGGGCCCGTCCGGCTCGGGCAAGTCGACCCTGATGCACTGCCTGGCCGGCCTCGACACGGTCACGTCCGGGTCGATCGAGATCTCCGGCGTCGACCTGTCGACCCTGGACGACCGGGCGCTCACCCGGCTGCGCCGCGACCGGATCGGGTTCGTGTTCCAGTCGTTCAACCTGCTCCCGACGCTGACCGCGGCCGAGAACGTCACCCTGCCCGCGCTGCTCGCGGGACGGAAGGTCGACCGGGACTGGATGGACCACGTCGTCACGACCGTCGGGCTCGGCGACCGCCTCGACCACAAGCCGTCGGAGCTGTCCGGCGGCCAGCAGCAGCGGGTCGCGGTGGCCCGCGCCCTGCTCGCCCGCCCGGAGGTCACCTTCGCCGACGAGCCGACCGGAAACCTCGACTCCCGCTCGGGTTCCGAGGTGCTCGGCTTCCTGCGCCGGGCGGTCGACACGATGGGCCAGACGATCGTCATGGTCACCCACGATCCGGTCGCCGCCGCCTGGGCCGACCGCGTCCTGTTCCTGGCCGACGGCCACCTCGTCGACGAGATGGCCGACCCGACCGCCGAGCGCGTGCTGGACCGCATGAAGCGGTTCGGCGCCTGATCGCGCCCCGAGCCGAAGGAGGCAACCCATGTTGCGCATCACCTTCCGGAACCTGCGGGCCCACGCCCGCCGGTTCGTGTCCACCGTCGTCGCCGTCGCCCTCGGCGTCGCGTTCCTGTCCGGCGTCCTCGTGATGGTCGCCAGCTTCCAGCGCAGCTTCGACGACATGTTCGCCACCGGCACCGCCGGGACGGCCGCGGTCGTCCGGTCGGACTCGACGATCGACCTCGGGTTCGGCGACGCCGCCCGGGGCGAGATCGACGCCGACCTGGCCGACGCCATCGCCGACGCCGACGGGGTCGCCGCGGTGGCGGCGGTCCGCGAGGGCACCGCCCAGATCGTCGGCGCCGATGGCGAGATCCTCGGCGGGGGCGGGCCGCCCCAGGCCGGCTGGCAGTGGATCGACGTCGACGCGCTCAACGCGTGGCGCCTGGTCGACGGCCGCGCCCCGGCCGCGCCGGACGAGATCGTCGTCGACCGGGCCTCGGCCCGGGAGGGCGACCTCCACGTCGGCGACGCCACCCGCGTGTTCACCCCGGAGCCGATCGACGTGACCGTGGTCGGCATCGCCCGCTACGGCAACGCCGACGCCCCGGGCCCCCTCACCGTCGCCCTGTTCGACGAGGCGGGCGCGGTC
>JAAYBP010000520.1 GCA_012730075.1 Acidimicrobiales bacterium
CCGCGAGGGCTATCGGGGGTCGAGGAGGATGCCGCGGGTCGCGGCGGTGACGAGGTCGTCGATCAGGCGGTCGCGGTCGGGCCACGGCAGCCCGGGCTTGGCGACGAGCAGCGACGCCAGGCCGTGGACGTTCGCCCAGAACAGCATCCCGATCGTCAACGCCCCCCGGTCGGCGAGCTCGGGGCGCACCAGCCCGGCGGTGACGAGCTCGTCGGCGGTGCGCAGCAGCAGGTCGAACGACGACCCGTCGGTGACCATCTCCTCCGCGTACTCCTGGGTGGTCAGCTCGAACCGGGCCATGAACATGATCCGGTAGTGCTCGGGGTTGTCGACCGCGTACCGGACGTAGGCCCGGCCCATGCCCTCGATGCGCCGCCGCGGGTCGTGATCCTCGCGGAAGGCGTCCTCGAGCACGTCGGTGAAGCGCTCGAAGCTCAGGCGGCACACCTCGAGCAGGAGGCGGTCCTTGTCGGCGAAGTGCCGGTAGATCGACGGCGGGGTGACACCGACCGCGTCGGCGACGGCGCGGATGGAGACCGCGTCCTCCGACGCGGTCTCCATCAGCAGCGACTGGGCCGCCTCCAGGATCTCCTCCCGGAGCTGCTCGCCCTGCCCTCGGGGCGATCGGCTGCGGCCCGGGGGGCTCATCCGACCCCGACCGGTGTGCGGTCCGCCGGGTCCGTGCCGTTCGAGCCGTCGCCCTCGGCCGTGCCGTCGTCGCCCGTGGCGTCCGTGCCGCTGCCGTCGGTGACGTCGACGGGGTTGGCGGCGGCGGACGGGCCGTCGAGGTCGACGTGCTCGCGGATGCCGAAGCGGTCGTGGACCGTCCGCAGCCGGCGCGGCGCCCACCAGTTGGCCTCGCCGGCGAGGCGCATGAACGCCGGGACGAGCGTGCCGCGGATGACGAAGGCGTCCATCAGCACCGCCAGGGCGAGGCCGACGCCGAACAGCTTGATGAAGCTCACCTGGCTGGTGGCGAAGGCGATGAACACGACCGAGATCAGCACGGCGGCGGCGGTGACGATCCGCCCGGTGCGCTCGAGTCCCACGGCCACGGCCGTGATGTTGTCACGCCCGGCGTCGTGCTCCTCCTTGATGCGGGAGAGCAGGAAGACCTCGTAGTCCATCGACAGGCCGAAGGCGACGCAGAACATGAGGATCGGCGTCGTCGCGTCGATCGTCCCCGTCGGCGTGAAGTCGAGGAGGCCCGAAAGGTTCCCGTCCTGGAAGACCCAGACCATCGCGCCGAACGTCGCCGCCAGGCTGAGGAGGTTGAGCACGAGCGCCTTGGCCGGCACCACGACGCTGCCGAACATCAGGAACAGGAGGACGAACGTGATCAGCCCGATCAGGCCGAGTGCGACGGGCAGGCGGGTGAACAGCACGTCCTTGCTGTCGACGAGCTGGGCCGCGGTGCCGCCGACGAGGGTGTCGAACGGGGCGTCGACGGCGCGGATCTCGGTGACGAGGCGCTCGCCCTCGGGCGACACCGGCTCGATCGACGGCACGACCGACAGCCACGTCGAGTCCCCGCCGCCGGCGAAGCGCCCGGTCAGCTCCGGGCCGACCGGGATCTCGGTGCCGTCGATGTACACGCCGGTCGCCGCGTCGACCCGGGCGACGCCGTCGAGCCGGGAGAGGTCGGCGGCGTAGGCGGCGACCGCGGCGTCGGCGGCGCCGGTCGGTCCGGCGGTGGTCGTATCAGGGACGACGACCGCCAGCGCTCCGGACTCCTGCGAGTCGAAGTCGGCGCGCAGCACGTCGCTGACCTGGCGGCTCTCGGCCGAGGCCGGCAGCACCCGGTCGTCGGGGCGGCCGAGGTCGATGTGGCGGAACGGGCTCCCCAGCAGGAGCAGGATCAGCACGACGACGGTGATGACCGGGACCGGCCGTCGCATCACGGCGGTGGCCAGGCGGTGCCAGACGCCCTCGCCGACCGGGGGCGTCGGCCGGTGGCGCAGCGACCAGGCGTCGACCCGGTGGCCGAGCACGGCGAGCAGGGCGGGCAGGACGACGACGGCGAAGAAGCCGGCCAGGGCGGCGACCGCGACCCCGGCGTAGGCGAAGCTGCGGAGGAACGCCTGCGGGAACACCAGCAGCGCGCTGAGCGACACCGCGACGGTCAGCGCGCTGAAGGCGACGGTGCGACCGGCGGTGCGGACGGTGCGCACGACGGCGATCGACGGCTCGTGGCCCGCGGCCAGCTCCTCCCGGAAGCGGGATACGACGAACAGGCTGTAGTCGATCGCCAGGCCGAGACCCATCGCGGTGGTGAGGTTCAGGGCGAAGATCGAGACCTCGGTGACCTCGGCGAGCCCGCGCAGTACGAGGAACGTGCCGACGACCGACAGCGCCCCGATCGCGAGGGGCAGGAGCGCGGCCACGACCCCGCGGAAGATCAGCAGCAGGAGGAGGATCGTGATCGGCAGGGCGATCATCTCGGCCCGGAGCAGGTCCGCCTCGATCGTGTGGCCGACGTCGGCGAACACCGCGGCGGGCCCGCCGGCGCGGACGGTCGCCCCGTCGATGGCGCCGGTGAACTCGTCGCGCAGCTCGCCGCCGCGGGTGACGACGTGGTCCTGGTCGCCGGCGATGCGGGCGACGATCAACGCCGAGCTGTGGTCGGCGTCGTCGGTCGACCGCAGCGGAGCGGGCCGGCCGAGGCTCCAGTAGGAGGCGACGTCGTCGACGTCGGGCTCGGCGGCCAGGCGGTCGGCGACCTCGGTCGCGGCCGCCTCGACGGCGGGGTCGTCGACGGTGAGGCCGTCGTCGGCGGTCACGAGCAGCACCAGGTTCGGCGACCCGGCGTCGATCTCGTCGGCGAGGTAAGCCGCGGCCCGGGCGGACTCCGAGGACGGGTCGTCGAATCCGCCGCTGGAGAGGTGCTCGGCGACGCCGCCGCCGATCGCGCCGGCGACCGCGAAGGCGACGGCGGCGAGCACGAGGATGAGCCGCCGGCGGCGGACGGGGAGCTCGGCGAGTCGGGACATGGGGGAACCTCGATCGGTAACCTCGATAACGTAACGTCACTAACCATCGCGCCGGGTTCCCCGCCTGTCGACCCGACATCCGTCACACCGGAGAGACCGCGTTACATCTGGGGTCAGACCCCAGATGTAACGGAAGCCCGTTGTTACATCTGGGGTCTGACCCCAGATGTAACGGTCACAGGAGGGGCCAGGGGATGGCGCGGCCGGTGGGGTCGTGGGGCAGGGTGCCGCGGGCCACCAGCGCCCGGGCCCGGCGGATCGTCAGCTCGATCTCGTCGTCGAGGAGGTGCTCGGTGACCCGGTCGGGAAGGCCGCCGCGGACGAGGTCGGCCAGGGCGTCGCGCAGGTCCGCCGGCACCGGCCAGCCCGCGAAGTCCCAGATCACCGTGCGCAGCCGGGCCTCGGTCGAGAAGCACAGGCCGTTGTCGATGCCCCACACGTGCTCGTCGTCGTCGACCAGGACGTGACCCGCCTTGCGGTCGGTGTTGTTGGCGACGACGTCGAACACGGCCATCCGGACGAGCTGGTCGTCGTGCTCGCCGTCGTCGCGCAGGGCGAAGTAGTGGCGGGAGAAGTCGGCCTCGACGAACCGCTGGAGCGAGCCGACCCCGAGCGGCGCGTCCTCCCGCTCGACCGTGCCGGGGACGAGCCGCCAGCCGAGCGTCTCGGACAGCTCGAACGCGGCCACCTCCCTCCGGTACAGGCCCTCGGGGAAGTCCCACAGCGGCCGTTCCCCGCGGAGTGGCTTGTAGACGGCCTTCAGCCCGGCGGGCAGCTCGGCCGGGTTCGTCGGGGGTGGCTCGGGAGGGCGGTCGTCCGCGTCCAGCTCGCCGACGGTGACGAGGAACGTGGCGTTGCTGCTCTCCGCGATGCGTCCGATCAGCTCGATCGGCGCCTGGCGCAGGCGCTCCAACGGTTCGGGCGGGGGACCGCCGGGCGACTCCGAC
>JAAYBP010000107.1 GCA_012730075.1 Acidimicrobiales bacterium
TCCACCCATGGCGTGGACCAGGGTTGAAATCTGGGGATCTGAGGCGGGTGTCACGCCGGACGGAGGGCGGGATTGACCCGCGGGTCAAGTACCGTCCCGGGGATGCACGACGACGGTCCCGCCCTGGTCACGGACCGGTCGCCGCGGACGATCCTCGTCACCCTCCTCGTCTGCCTGTTCACCGTGAACGTGACGGTGACGATCCTCGCGGTCTCGATCCCGCGCATCGCCGACGACCTCGACGCCAGCCAGAGCGTGCTGACCTGGGTGGTCAGCGGCCCGATCCTCGCCTTCGGCATCGTCGGCCCCGCGGTGGGCAAGCTCGGTGACCTCTGGGGCCAGCGGCGGGTGTTCCTGCTCGGCCTGGCCGGGGCGGTCCTCAGCGCCGCCGCCAGCGCGGTCGCGTGGAGCGCCGGGTCGCTGATCGCGTTCCGGGTGCTCGCCGCCGCTCAGGGCGCCGCCACCGGCCCGGCGTCGTTCGCCCTGATCGCCCTGATCTTCCCCCGCCGGGACCGGGTGCGGGCGCTGGGCTGGTGGTCGATGGTCGCCGCCGGCGGCCCGGTCGTCGGCGTGGTGATCGGCGCCCCGCTCGTCTCCGCGTTCGGCTGGCGCGCCCTGTTCGCCGGGCAGGTCCCGCTGATCCTGATCGGGCTCGCCGTCGCCGCCCGGGTGCTGCCCGAGACGCCGCGCCGCACGTCGGTGCGGTTCGACTGGGGCGGCGCGGTCCTGCTCGCCCTCTCGGCGACGCCGGTGCTGCTCGCCATGAACCTGGCGCCGACCCGGGGCTGGACCGACCCCCTGGTGATCGGACTGCTGCTCGTCAGCCCGCTGGCCGCGGTCGGTTTCCTGGCCCACGAGGGCCGCACCGCCCAGCCGCTCCTGCCCCCGCGCTACCTGCGGCGGCGGAACTTCGCCCTGCCGATCCTGATGCTCGGGCTGATGAACGCCACCTACATGGGCAGCTTCGTGATCACCCCGCTGCTGATGCAGAACGTGCTCGGCTTCGACGAGACCCGCACCGGGCTGGTGTCGACCGCCCGCCCGATCGCCTTCGCGGTGGCCGGTCCGCTCGCCGCGGTGGTGGTCGGCCGGCTGGGTGAGCGCAAGGCGGGGATGCTCGGCGCCGCCGCCATCGTCGCCTCGATGGTGTGGATGTCGACGATCCGGCCGGGGACGTCGCAGATCGTCATCGTCGGTGGCCTGGCCCTCGCGGGTGTGGCGATGGGCATCTCCAACCCGGCGATGTCGTCGACGATCGCCCACGCGGTCGACGAGGCCGACCTCGGGGTCGCTGGTGCCGCCCAGCAGATGTTCGTGCAGGTGGGCGTCACGTTCGGGATCCAGATGATGCAGACGGTCCAGCAGGTGCGCGAACCGGTCGTGGGTCTGGCGCGCAGCTACGGCTCGGCCTACCTGGCCGCCGCGGTGCTCGCGGTCCTGTGCATCGGCGCCGCGGCGGGCGTCCGGCGCACCACGACCCGCCGGGTCGTCGTCGAGGCGGCGCCCGACGGTTGCGACGCGCTCGACGCCGAGCTCCACGGCGTCCCGGTCCCCGAGGACGCGCCGCTCGCCGCCCCCGCCGGCGGTCGCTGACGCGACGAGGCCCCCGGCCGCAACCGGGGGCCTCGGTCGAACGTCGATCGGCGATCGGGCGGGTCAGTCGGTGATGGCCTTGATCTTCTCGGAGATCTCGGTCTGGACCGGGTCCGGCGCGGCGGACTGCATCGCCATCAGCTTGGTCATGTCGCCGGTGACGCTGATCTGGCCCGACATGAACGCCTGCATGCCCGCCTGCGGGTTGCCGTCGACCAGGATCGCCTTGGCGATGTCGTAGGGCAGGGTCACGGTGAGCTGCGGGTCCTCGAGGTGTCCGTCGCCCATCTCCATCTCGCCGCCGGTGGAGTCCATGTGGGCCTCGACCACGCCGTCGGCGCCGATGCCGTCGGGACAATCCTTGACGTTGAGGTTCATCTTCATGACGTGCGGCGGGTCACCGGCCTTGCCGCGGTACTCCTCGCGGATGGCCTTGGCCTGCTCCATCCACTCATCGCTCAAGAACTGCGCCATGGGCTGTCGATCTCCTCGGTCTCGGTCGGGACGCCGCACGTTACCCGCGGGAACATCGGCGTGGGCGGGACGCCGGAACCCGGTCGATCCGACGCCGTGACGGCGCGTCGGTCAGGCCTCGGGGGCCGCCACCTCGGCGGCGAGGACGCGGCGGGCGATCGACTCGTCGGCGGCCAGGGAGCACACGACGAAGCGGCCCACGAAGGCGGCCAGCTCCTCGATCCCGGTGTCGATGCGCCCGGTGCGCTGGAAGTGGCTGTAGTACCCGACCGCGCCGACGACGCCGTACGCGAGGAGCTGGGGGTCCTCGTCGCGGACCGTCCCCTCGGCGACGGCCTCGGCGATCAGGGCGGCGGTGTCGGCGGCGTGCACCTCGGTGCCCTGGCGCAGCACGTCGGTGAACTTCTGGTCGACGACCTCGACCTCGAGCAGCGAGAACAGCCGGGCGTGCCGGGCCATGTAGACGACCGACGCCTCGGTCGCCTGGCGGATGCGCAGCAGCGGCTCGGCGTCGGAATCGATCGCGGCGGCCTGGGCGCGGCGCAGGCTGAGCCGGTTCTGCTCGACGAGGTCGCGGAAGAGCGCCTCCTTGTTGTCGAAGTACCAGTAGAAGAGGCCCTTGGCGACGCCGGCGCGCTCGACGATGTCGACGATGCGGGTGTCGTCGTAGCCCCGCTCGGCGAACAGCTCGCCCGCGGCGGCGATGAGCTGCATCCGCCGCTCGCGGCCCTGCGGGCTGAGCCGCCGCTCGTCGGCCGAGGGGCGCGCCTCGCTCATCGAGTGGACGGCGCTAGTGGACCGTGGGTGCGGCGGGGCACGTGCCGTACAGTACCGAGCCCGGTGGCCGGGCTCCCCAGCCACCGATTCCCGCTCGCCCCGTGTCCGAACCCCCCGCCGCGACCCGCCGTCGCGGCCCTGCCGCCGGAGGTCGCCCATGACCGCACCGATCATCGAGGGCGCCGAGCCGCTGAGCGTCGCCGGGTCCGATCGCGGGGTGCTCGTGCTGCACGGCTTCACCGGCAACCCGCAGTCGATGCGGCCGCTCGCCGACGGCCTGGCGACGGCCGGCTTCACGGTCGAGATGCCGCTCCTGCCGGGCCACGGCACGGCGGTCGAGGACATGGTCCCGACCCGCTTCGACGACTGGTCGGGCGCGGCCGAGGCCGCCTACGCCGACCTCGCCGGTCGGTGCGCGTCGGTGGGCGTCGTCGGCCTGTCGATGGGGGGTGCGCTCACCGCCTGGCTCGCCGCCGAGCACGCCGAGATCGCCGGGATCGCCTGCCTGAACGCGATCGTCGTCGAGCCCGAGGGCATGCGGGAGCTGATCCAGGGCATGGTCGACGGCGGCGCCGAGACGATGCCGGGCATCGGGTCCGACATCGCCCGCGAGGGCTCGATCGAGCTCGCCTACCCGGAGGCCCCGCTGCGGGCGCTGCTCTCCCTGATGGACGCGGCCGGCGAGCTCGGGGCGCGGCTCGGTCGCATCGAGTGCCCCGTGCTCGTCGTCAACAGCCCCCAGGACCACGTCGTCGATCCGTCGAACAGCGACGTGCTGGCGTCGGGCGTCAGCGGTCCGGTCGAGCGGGTGACCGCGCCCGACAGCTACCACGTGGTCACGCTCGACAACGACGCCGACGCGGTCGTGGCCGCGGTCGTCGAGTTCTTCGACCGGGTCCTCGGCTGAGCGACCGACGGGCCCCGGCCTCGGGGCGCGGGGCGGTGCCCGCCTACCATCGCCCGCCATGGCCGAGAGGATCACCCGCGACGACGTGGCGAAGGTGGCGCAGCTCGCCCGGCTGGCGCTGACCGACGACGAGCTCGACACGTTCACCGGGCAGCTCGCGGCGGTGCTCGAACACGCCGAGGACGTCGCCGCGCTCGACCTGGCGGACGTGGCGCCCACCGCCCACCCGCTTCAGCTCGGCAACGTGCTGCGCCCCGACGTCGTCGGCCCCACGCTCGACCGCGACGAGGTGCTCGCCGCCGCTCCGTCGGCCGAGGATGGGCGCTTCCGGGTGCCGACCATCCTGGGCGAGGCCCCCTGATGGGTGAGTCGTTCATCAGCGCCCGCGAGGTCGCCGCCGGTGTGCGCGCCGGCGAGTGGACCGCCCGTCACGTCGCCGACGAGCACCTGGCCGCCGTCGCGGAGCGCGACGGGGAGATCCACGCCTTCCTGCACGTCGACCCCGACGCGGTGCGCGCGGCGGCCGACCGGATCGATGCGGCGGTCGCCGCCGGTGACGATCCCGGTCCGCTCGCGGGGGTGCCGGTCGCCCTCAAGGACAACCTGTGCACGCGCGGGGTGCCGACGACGTGCGCGTCGAGGATCCTCGAGGGCTGGCGTCCGCCGTACGACGCGACCGTCGTCGAACGGCTCGTCGCCGCGGGGGCGGTCGTCGTCGGCAAGACCAACCTCGACGAGTTCGCGATGGGCTCGTCGACGGAGAACTCGGCGTTCGGTCCCACCCGCAACCCGCTCGACCCCAGCCGCGTGCCGGGCGGGTCGTCCGGTGGGAGCGCGGCCGCGGTGGCGGCCGGATTCGCCCCACTGGCGCTCGGCTCCGACACCGGAGGCTCGATCCGCCAGCCCGCCGCCCTGTGCGGCGTCGTGGGCCTGAAGCCGACCTACGGCCGGGTCAGCCGCCACGGCCTCGTCGCCTTCGCGTCGAGCCTCGACCAGATCGGGCCCTTCACCCGGTCGGTCGCCGACGCCGCCCTGGCCCTCGACGTCATCGGCGGCCACGACCCGCTCGACGCCACGTCGAGCCCGTCACCCCAGCCCGACCACCTCGCCGCCGTCGACTCCGGGGTCGACGGACTCCGCGTCGGCGTCCTCTCCGAGATGCTCGACATGGACGGGGTGGCGCCCGAGGTGGTCGCGCGGGTGCGCGAGGCGGCCGAGGCGTTGGCCGCCGCCGGGGCCGAGGTCGTCGAGGTCTCGGTGCCCGCCGTGATCTACGGCCTGTCGGCCTACTACCTGATCGCCCCGGCCGAGGCGTCGAGCAACCTGGCCCGCTTCGACGGTGTTCGCTACGGGCTCCGGGTCGACGCGCCGACCACCAACGAGATGATGGTCGCCACGCGCACCCGGGGCTTCGGGCCCGAGGTCAAGCGCCGGATCATGCTCGGCACCTACGCGCTGTCCGCGGGCTACTACGACGCGTTCTACGGCCAGGCCCAGCGGGTGCGCACCCTGATCGCGCGCGACTTCGCCGCCGCCTACGAGCGGGTCGACGTGCTGCTCTCGCCGACCTCGCCCACCACCGCGTTCGCGTTCGGCGACAAGACCGCCGACCCGCTGACGATGTACCTGAACGACGTGTGCACCATCCCGTCGAACCTCTCGGGCGACCCGGCGATCTCGGTCCCGTTCGGCACGGGCGGCGACGACCTGCCCGTCGGCGTGCAGGTGATGGGACCCGCCCTCGCCGAGACCGACCTGCTGCGCACCGCCGCCGTCCTCGAGGGAGCCGCCCCGTGACCGCCCCCACCGCACCGACCACGATCGACAGCGACGAGGTGTTCACCGTCGAGGCGGGTGGCACGACCTTCGAGCTGGTGTGCGGCCTGGAGGTCCACGCCGAGCTCGCCACCGCCACCAAGATGTTCTCGGGCGCGCCGAACCGCTTCGGCGACGAGCCCAACACCAACGTCGACCCCGTCACCCTCGGCCTCCCCGGCACGCTGCCCGTGGTCAACGAGAGGGCGATCGAGCTGGCGATCCGCTTCGGACTCGCCGTCGGCGCCGAGATCCGCCCGTCGGTCTTCGCCCGGAAGAACTACTTCTACCCGGACATGCCGAAGGACTTCCAGATCTCCCAGTACGACCAGCCGATCGTCGTCGACGGGTCGATCGAGCTCCCCGGCGGACACGTCGTCGGCCTCGAACGGGCCCACCTCGAGGAGGACACCGGCAAGTCCACCCACGTCGGTGGCGACGGCCGCATCACCGGCGCCGAGTACTCCCTCGT
Source organism: Acidimicrobiales bacterium (assembly GCA_012730075.1). GTDB lineage: Bacteria > Actinomycetota > Acidimicrobiia > Acidimicrobiales > Iamiaceae > Iamia. The sequence goes on from JAAYBP010000107.1 coordinate 6,039, forward strand.
CGACTACAACCGCGCCGGAGTCCCCCTGCTGGAGATCGTGTCGCGCCCCCACGTGCGCACCCCCGAGCAGGCCCGCCAGTACGTCGCCGAGCTGCGGGCGGTGCTCGTGGCGGCCGGCGTGAGCGACGGGAAGATGGAGGAGGGGTCGCTCCGCGTCGACGCCAACGTGTCGGTGCGACCGGTCGGCACCGATGCCCTCGGCACCCGGTGCGAGATCAAGAACCTCAACTCGCTGCGCAGCCTCGGCCGCGCCATCGAGTACGAGGCCCGCCGCCAGGCCGACCTGATCGCGGCGGGGGAGCGCGTCGAGCAGCAGACCCGCCACTGGGACGAGGACTCGGGCCGCACGTCCAAGATGCGTTCGAAGGAGGAGGCCGACGACTACCGGTACTTCCCCGAGCCCGACCTCCTACCGGTCACGCCCGACCCGGCCTGGATCGACGCGATCGGCGCCGCCCTGCCCCCGATGCCCGCCGCCCGTCGGCGGGCCGTGGCCGACGCCGCCGGGGTCGTACTGCCCGACGAGACCGTCGCCCTGATCGTCGAGCGGGGCCAGGACAGCCAGGCGCTCGACGCGATCACCGCCGGTGCCGACGCGGCCCGGGTGCTCGTGCACGTCAGCCAGAACCTCGCCGGCGAGGGAGGGGCATCGGTCGCCCCCGACCGGCTGGCCGCGCTGATCGCCCTCGAGACCTCCGGTGCGCTGACCGCCACCCAGGCCAAGGCGGTGCTCGCCGAGATGGTCGGGTCCGACGCCACGCCCGAGGAGATCGCCGCCGCCAAGGGCTTCGAGGCGATGGACACCGGCGCGCTGGAGGCGATGGTCGACGAGGTGATCGCCGCCCATCCCGACGAGTGGGAGACGTTCCGCACCGGCGACGACAAGGCCCGGGGCAAGCTCACCGGGTTCTTCGTCGGGCAGGTGATGCGGGCGAGCAGGGGCCAGGCCGACGGCAAGGCGGTCACCGACCTCCTGCGTCGCAGGTCGGGAGCCTGACCGCCTCGGCCTGCTGACCGGGTCCGCCGGACCAGGACCGTCGTCGATGGTCGACGAACGGTCAGGTCCCCCCGGCCCCATCGGCCCGTCCGGCCTCCTGGGGGCCCCTAGCATCGCCGGGGTGCAACGAGCAGCCGACCAGGTGACGGCCGCGGCCGCGTCCCGAGGAGACCGATGAGCGACGACGCGCCCAAGGGGTCCTCGACCTCCATCCCGGGCTACGAGATCGAGCGGGAGCTGGGGCGCGGCGGGTTCGCCGTCGTGTACCGGTCGAACCAGCCCAAGCTGCGGCGCACCGTCGCGCTCAAGGTGCTGACCAACGTCGACCCGTCCGACGAGGAGGCCAAGCGGCGCTTCGAGGCGGAGTGCCAGGCCATCGGATCGCTGTCGTGGCACCCCCACGTCGTCACCGTGTACGACGCCGGCGCCACCGACGACGGCCTGCCGTTCCTCGCCATGGAGTACCTGCCGTCGGGGTCGCTCCAGGCCAAGCTGGGCGATCACGGCCGGGCCCCCTACGAGGAGGTCCTGCGGGTCGCCGTGCAGATGAGCGACGCCCTCGCGGCCGCGCACCAGGCCGGGATCCTCCACCGCGACATCAAGCCCGCCAACGTGCTGACGTCGCGCATCGGCGACTACAAGCTCGCCGACTTCGGCATCGCCCGCTTCGGCGACAGCCAGCGCACCGCGACCGGCGTCATCACCGGCACCGTGGCCTACACCGCGCCGGAGGTCCTACGCGGGTCGCGGGCCTCGACCGCGAGCGACCTGTACGCCCTCGGGGCGATGCTGTGCGCCGTCGCGAGCGGGCGGACGCCGTTCGTCAAGGACGCCGACGAGTCGGTGGTGGCGATCATGTACCGGGTCAACACCGAGGATCCGCCCCCGCTCGCCGAGTTCGACGTGCCCGACGACGTCGCCCTCCTGATCCACACCCTGATGGACAAGGACCCGGAGAAGCGCCCGGCCAGCGCACTAGAGGTGGCCCAGTGGGCGCAGCACCTCCAGGAGCAGCGCGGCATCCAGTCGGTGCCGCTCCACACCGATCCCGACCTCGAGCCCGGTCTCCCCGCCGCGGCGCTGGCCGCGGGAGCCGCCGCGCTGGGCGTCGGCGGCGCGGCCGCGGCCGGTGCGGGACCCGCCGGAGTGGTCGGCGCCGCTCCGCCGCCGGCGACGACGCCCCCGCCGGTCGCCGGCGCGGTCGGCACGCCGGTACCGGGCTCGTACCCGGCTACCCCTGCGCCGGGCGGTGCGCAGTGGGGCGTCGGCACGCCGGCCCCGACGGCGTTCACCACGCCGCCGCCGTCGGCCAGCTACACCCAGCCCGCCTACCAGGCCCCGACCACCGGGTACACGCCCACCGGCGCGTACCCGCCGGCCACCGGCACCTACGGGGCGGCCCCGGCGTCGGGCGGAGGGTCGAGCACCGGTCGCATCGTCGCCATCGCGGCCGTGATCGCCCTCATCGTCGTCGCCCTCATCATCGCCATCGCCGCGGTCGCGGGAGGCGGCGACAACGGCGCCGCCGGCGACACGACCACCACGGCCGAGGACGACGACACCACCACCGGCGAGGACGACGACCCGACGACCACCGAGGGAACCACCTCGACGACCGAGGACACGACGACCACGACCGAGGGCACCACGACGACGCAGGACGGCGAGCCCGGTGGCTACCCGCAGACGATCCGCGACAACTTCGTCGACACCTGCACCGCCGGGGGCGGCACCCCCGCGGCGTGCACCTGCATCATCGACGGCCTCGAGGAGATCCTCACCCTCGAGGAGTTCATCGATCTCGACCAGATGCTCGCCGACGATCCCGACGCGTCGCTGCCGTCGGAGGTCACCGCCGTGTTCGTCAGCTGCGCGTCGTGAGCACCTCGCGCCGGTAGGCCTGGTCGCGGGCAGGCTCCGTCCTCGCCTGGCGGCTCGGACGAGTTGGTCCTCTCTGGTCGGCTCCCTCGTCGCCGACGGGCCGCTCGGGCCCCGGGCTCGCCGGTCGGCCCGCCCGCTGGCGACCGCAAACCGCTTTCCCGGGCCGACGACGCGCGGTAGGCCATCGGCCGTGACCGGCCGCCGAACATCGGGGATGGCGCGATGACCCACGAGATCCGGGTGCCGGAGCCCGACGACTTCGACGCGTTCATGCGCCCGGTTTGGCGCGGCTTCGCCGATCCCGGGCCCGAGCCCGACACGACCGAGGACGACCGCCGGCTGTGGGAGCGCGAGCGCAGCCTCGGCGTCGTCGACGGCGACGAGTGGGTCGGCGGCACCGGCGCGTTCACCATGGACGTGACCCTGCCGGGTGGGGCGGTCGTACCCGCGGCGGGGGTGACCATGATCGGCGTGGCGGCGACGCACCGCCGTCGCGGGGTGCTGACCGCCCTGATGGCCCGCCAGCTCGACGACATCGCCGCCGGTGGCGAGCCGATCGCGATGCTGACCGCGTCGGAGTCGGTGATCTACGGGCGGTTCGGCTTCGGGGTGTCCACCCGCGGCGTGGAGCGCACGGTCGCGACCGGGCACGCCCGGCTGCGCGACGACGCGCCCACCGCGCCGGGCCGGTGCCGTCAGGTGACCCTCGACGAGGCGCGGGGGCTCCTGCCCGACGCGTACGACCGTCTCCGGGCGACGGCGCGGGCTGGGAGCGTGCGCCGGTGGGATGCGTGGTGGGCGACCTACCTGTACGCCGACTGGCCGTCGCGCCGCGACGGGGCCTCGGCGCTCTTCGTGCTGGTGCACGAGGACGAGCGGGGCGAGGTCGACGGCTGGGCCGCCTACCGCATCCGTCCGTCGTGGCCGGACCGGGTGCCCGCCGGGTCCCTGGTGGTCTCGGACATCGAGGCGGTCGACGACGCGGTGCGGCTGGACCTCTACCGGATCGTCCTCGCCCACGACCTCGTCGGCGAGGTGACGATGCTGCACGTCCCGCTCGACGACGTCCTGGTGTGGTCGGTCGCCGACCCGCGCCGGCTCCGCACCGGCAACACGTCGGACTGGTTGTGGCTCCGCCTCCTCGACGTGCCCGCCGCGCTCGCCGACCGGCGGTGGGGCGGCGCCGGGGGAGTCGTCGTCGAGGTGGTCGACCGCTTCCGCCCCGCCTCGGGTGGAACCTTCGCGATCGAGTCCGACGCCGACGGCCGCGGCGCGGTGACGGCGACCTCCGCCCCACCCGACGTCGTGCTCGGCCCGGAGGAACTCGGGGCCCTGGCGCTCGGCGGCGTGTCGGCCTCGGCCCTCGCCCGGGCCGGTCGCGTCGACGAGCGTCGCACCGGCGCCCTCGCCACCGCCGACGCGCTGTTCCGCGTCGACCGTGATCCCTTCTGCGCCACCATGTTCTGACCGCGCTCGGCCCCCGCCCCCGGCTCGGTCGGGTCCGGTTCTGCGCGCTGAGGGGGACGGATCGGTCCCGGTGGGCGCGGAGAACGGTTGGGTGACCCGCTTCGGCCGCGGCCCGGCCGGCGGAGCGGGCGGAGCGGTTCAGGGGGGTTCGACGCCGGTCACGGCCCAGCGCCCGCCGCGGAGGCGGGCGAGCAGGGGCACCAGCCGGCCGAGCATCAGCCCGGCCCAGGCCGCCCACAGCCAGGTGATCGGCCGGTCGGCGGCGCCCACCGCGGCGGCCGCGACGACGAACGCGACCGCGACGACCGCCATCGCCCGGGCGAGGAACCGGAAGTCCCCGGCGCCGATCAGGACCCCGTCGAGGGCGAACACCGCCCCGGCGACGGGCTGGAGCACCGCCACCCACAGCAGGAGCGTGGTGGCCACCGCGACGACCTCGGCGTCGGGGCTGAACAGGCCGGCGAGCGGGACGCGCAGGGCGGCGATCACCAGACCGGTGGCGACCCCGAAGGTCGTCCCCCAACGCAGGAGGCGGGCGGCGGTGGCGCGGGCGCGGTCGGGGACGTCGGCGCCGAGGTCGCGGGCCACCAGGGCCTGGGCGGCGATCGCCAGCGCATCCAGAGCCAGCGCGAGGAAGGCCCACACCTCGAACGCGATCTGGTGGCCGCCGAGCGGCACCTCGCCGGCGCGGGCCGCGACCGCGGTCGCCGCGACGAGCGACAGGCGGAGCGCCGCGGTGCGCACGAACAGGTCGAACCCGATCCGCCCGAGCCGGCGGAGCGCGCCCGCGTCGGGTCGGAGCGAGGCGCCGGTGGCGCGGGCGGCCCCGACGATCCGCCTCAGGTACTCGGCGGCCCCGCCCGTCTGGGCGAGCACGGTCGCCAGGGCCGACGCCCCGATGCCGCGGTCGAAGCCCTCGATCAGCACCACCTGGATCACCAGGTTGGCGACCGCCGTCGTTGCCGCGACCACGAGCGGGGTGCGCGTGTCCTGGACGCCGCGCAGGTAGCCGGTGCCGGCCATGGTGACGAACAGGGCGGGCAGCCCCGCGAGGGAGATCGAGAGGTACACGCCTGCGTGGCGGGCGACGTCGCCCTCGCCTCCGAGCCAGCGGATCAGGGTCGGTCCCGCGACGAGGAGGGCGGTACCGACGACGAGCGCGAGCCCCAGCGCCAGCCAGAGGCCCTGCACGGCGAGGTGGGCGGCGCCCGCGTGGTCGCCCGCGCCCAGGCGGCGGGCGACCGAGCCGGTGGTGCCGTACGCGAGGAAGACGAAGATCGAGGCGCTGGTGAGCAGGATCGTCGAGGCGATGCCGAGCCCGCCGAGCTGGGGCGTGCCGAGGTGGCCGACGATGGCGGTGTCGACCAGGACGTACAGCGGTTCGGCGGCGAGCGCGCCCAGGGCGGGAACGGCGAGGGCGAGGATCTCCCGCGCCGACGCGGGGGCGGGGCCGCTCCGGCCCCCGGCGGGCCGGGCGTCCACCCCGCGAGTCTGACGCGCCGCTCCACCCCGGGGCGGGCTCGACCATGTGGTCGGGCTACCCCGGGGCGGGGCCTTGGGGAATCAGTCGTAGTGGTTGATCGCCCGGACGTTGAGGGCGACGGCGGCCGTCAGGCCGGCGACGAGCACCGCCGTGCACTTGAGGAGCACGTCGGCCTCGAACCCCTCGAGGATCAGCGACCGGGCCGCCTCCATCACGTAGGTGACCGGGTTGAACGACGCCGCGATCTCCATCGGCCGGGTGAGCTGGTCGCGCGGCACGAAGTTGGGGGTGAGGAACAGCAGCGGGAAGAAGATGAAGCTGGCCGAGTTGGTGGCGGCCGCGCTGCGGGTCTTCATGGCGACGAGCTGCATGAACCCGGAGAAGACGGTGGCCCACACCGCCATGATCGCCAGCAGCAGGAGGAACCCGCCGAGGCCGCTGCGGATGCGGACACCGAACAGCACCCCGACGCCGACGATCACGGTCGTCACCATCAGGTTCTTGAGCGACTCGGAGAGCAGGCGGCCGAGCACGATCGACGACCGTGGGATCGGCGTGGCGCGCAGCTTGTCGAAGTAGCCGCCCTCGATCTCCTCGACGAGGAACAGGGCCGCGGTGCCGAACGACGCGGCGGTGAGCAGCGCGGCGGGCAGCGAGAAGGCGGCGTAGCCCTGACCCTCGAGGAACGGCGTGCCCTCCTTCGGGAAGATCTTGCCGGCCTGGCCGACGTTCACCACGAAGAAGAACAGCGGGATGAAGAGCATCGGCATCAGCGACTCGAACGAGCGGACGCCTTCGACGACGGCCCGACGGGTGAGGACGAGGGTCTCGGTCATGCCTGCACCTCCTGCACGTCGCCGGCCTGTCGTTCGCGGGTGCGCCCGGTCGCGTCGAGGAACACGTCGTCGAGCGTCGGGTCGTGGTCGAGCCCGGCCCGCTCGCGCAGGTCGGCCTTGAGCGCGGTCGGGGACCCCTCGCGGACGATGCGGCCGTCGTCGATCACCGCGAGGCGACCGCAGAGCTGGTCGGCCTCCTCGAGGTACTGGGTGGTGAGGAAGACGGTGGTGCCGGCGGCGTTGATGCGGCGCACCTCGTCCCAGATCACGAGCCGGCTGGCGGGGTCGAGACCGGTCGTCGGTTCGTCGAGGAACAGCACGTCGGGCCGGTTGACCAGGGCCGAGGCCAGATCGAGGCGGCGCTTCATCCCGCCGGAGTAGCCCTTGAGGGGCCGGTCGGCGGCGTCGACCAGCTCGACGAGGTCGAGCAGCTCGGCGGCGCGGTCGGCCGCCGGCCCGGCGCCGAACCCGAACAGGCGCCCCTGGAGAGTCAGCAGCTCCCGGCCGCTCTGGCGCGCGTCGAGCCCGGCCTCCTGGAGGGCGACCCCGA
>JAAYBP010000001.1 GCA_012730075.1 Acidimicrobiales bacterium
ACCACACGAGGTGCCAGGAGGCCGAGCCGACAGGCGAGGCCGACCCAGCAAGCACGGCACCGCAAGTTCCGAGCGCAGCGAGGAATCCGTCTAGCGACGACGCTCGCCTTCCGCTAACGCTCCAGGCTCCTCGTGTGGTCTTCCGCTAGGTGGGGCGGCGGGCGAGGCGGGCCTCGATCGTGCGGTCGGGTCCGAGGTCGAGCTGCTCCCAGCGGTCGGGGTCGATCGCGTCTAGGACGCTCGCGGGCACCAGGCCCACCAGCTCGGCGCGGGCGATTCGCGCGAGGGGGGCGATCGCGTCCCACACGTCGGCCGGACCGGTGGTGGCCGGGTCGACCAGGTTGAACGACACCTGCACCTCCGCCCCGACGCGCAGGCCCAGGGCCCGCACCGACGGCGACCGCACCTCCCGGGCGAGGCGCCGGGCGAGGTCGAGGTCGGGTTCGCCCAGCCACAGGTTGTAGGCGACGAGCGGCGGGCGGGCGCCGACGGCGACAGCGCCGGCGGTGGGGTGCGGCGACGGCGGCCCCCAGGTCGGGACCAGGTCGGTGAAGGCGTGCCGGCGGACCTCGGGCAGCGTGCGTTCCCTGCCGTAGGCGAACCCGGGGACCCCCAGCTCGGCGGCGATCCAGGCCCCGAAGCGGTCGCGGGCGGCGACGGCGTCGGCGGCTTCCGATCCGTCGAGGGCCACGAACGGGACCACGTCGACCACCCCGATGCGCGGGTGGGCGCCCGCGTGGGTGCCGAGGTCGAGGCGCTCGACCGCCGCGGCGGCCAGGGCACGCGGCGCCGCCTCGCCGACGAGGGTGAACACGCTGCGGTGGTGGTCGGCGTCGACGTGGACGTCGAGCAGATCGGGCCCGCACGCGTTCGCGAGGGCGTCGATCACCGCCGCGTCACGGCCGTCGCTGACGTTGACGACGCACTCCAGCACGATCGGATCATGGCCCGCGGTCGGGCCCGTCCGCCCCGCCCACGGCCGCGCCGCCGGTCGCCGTGATCACCACCGCGGCGGTCGCGCATGGGATGCGGAGGGGCGCGGGGGTAGGGTGGCGGACATGATCCCGCAGGGAATGGAGTGGGTCCTCATCGTCCTCGTGATCGTGCTGCTCTTCGGCGGATCACAGCTGCCGAAGCTCGCTCGCTCGCTCGGCGAGGCCCGCAAGGAGTTCGAGAAGGGCAACAAGGAAGCCGAGGACGACGAGCGCGCCAAGCGCGAGAAGGCCAAGCAGCTCCCCACCGGCAACGAGGCCGACGAGCGGGCCGCGGCCCTCGAGCGCGAGGCCGAACTGGCCCGCCGCGAGGCTGAGCTGGCCCGCCGCGAGGCCGACCTCCGCAAGCGCGACTGATCAAGACCACACGAGGTGGCCGGAGGCCGAGCCGATAGGCGAGGCCGACCCAGCAAGCACGGCACCGCAAGTTCCGAGCGCAGCGAGGAATCCGTCCAGCGACGACGGCCCCTGGCCGCGCACACTTCTGGCACCTCGGGTGGGTTCAGCGGGCGACGAGGGTCTCGTCGGCGAGGCCCTGGGCCTCGAGGCGGCGCCGACGGAGGATCCGACGCCGCTCGCGCTCGGAGCAGCCGCCCCACACGCCGTGCTCGATCCGGTTCTCCAGCGCGTACTCGAGGCACGGCTCCTTCACCGGGCAGGTGGCGCAGATTCGCCGGGCGACCTCGACGCCGACCCCGTCGCTCGGGAAGAACCGCGACGGCGGCTCATGAGCGCAGTTGCCCTGCTTCATCCACTTGGCGATCAGGTACTCGTTCACGTCGTCACCTCGCGTTGGTGCCTCGGTCGGGTCGGCGTTCCGGGCCCGGTCTTCCCAGATCGGTGATCAAGGTGAGGTAAAGGCGACCGGATCAGGGGCGATCCGGTTCCACCATCCACCTCAATCGACCGGGAGGGAAGCGGTTTGAGGTGGGAGGTCACCCCCCTCCGGTCCGGCGCGGCGGCTCCGGGGGCCGAGGCGGGTACCGTTCGTCCCGTCCGCCGTGGCGCGCCCGCGCCGAGGAGCACCCTTGTCGCAACCGCCCAACCCGCCGACCGGAGGCTTCGACCCCTGGGCGCCGCGCCCGGGCGGCTCGTCGGGCCCCGGGCCCGCCGGGCCCAGCGGCCCCACCGGCGGCGCTTGGAACCCCGGATCGCCCGGGCCGGGCGGAGGCGGCTGGAACCCCGGAGCCTCGGGGCCCGCCGGAGGTCCCGCCGCGCCGGGTCGTTGGGCACCCCCGTCCGGTGCGGCTCCCGCGTCCGGTGCGGTTCCGACCCCCGGAGCGTGGGGGGCGCCCCGGCCCGGCGACACCGCACCGTGGGCGCCGGCCGCCTGGGGCAACCAGCCCGCCGCGGGTGGCCCGCCCGTCGCCCAGCCGGGGGCCGGCTCACCGCCCCCGCCGCCCGGGTACGGCGCCGGCCCGCCCGCCGCCGGGCGAGGTCCCGTCCCGCCGTCGCCCGCCGCGGCCCCTTCGTCGGAGGAGCGCGGCGGGCGCCTGCTGGCCGCCCTGGTCGGCGGCATCGTCGGCGCGGTGGTCGCCGCCCTGGTGGCGTCGGGTCTGGTCCTGGCCACGAGCGACGACGACGTCACCACCGCCACGTCGCCGAACACCACGACGGGGTCCGGCTCCATCGCCGGCAACTGCGACAGCGCCGACATCCAGCACATCCTCGAGATCGCCCAGCCGTCGGTCGTGTCGATCAACACCGAGTTCGAGGCCCAGCCCGGCGCCGTGGGGGCCGGTTCGGGCTTCGTGTACGACGCCGAGGAGGGCCTGATCCTCACCAACGCCCACGTCATCGAGGGCGCGAGCGAGATCTCGGTGACGTTCTTCGACGGCTCGGCGATGGGTGCCGAGCTCGAGGGTGCCTTCGTCGACGACGACGTGGCGATGCTGCGGGTCGAGGACGTCGAGGGCATGGTCGCCGCCCAGCTCGGCTCGTCCGATGCCCTCCAGGTCGGCGAGGACGTGGTCGCCATCGGCAACGCCCTCGGCCTCGGCGGCAAGCCGACGGTGACCACCGGCATCGTGTCGGCCAAGGACCGCTCGATCAGCGGCGAGGGCGTGACGCTGACGAACCTGATCCAGACCGACGCCGCGATCAACCCCGGCAACTCGGGCGGCCCGCTGCTGAACTGCCGAGGCGAGGTGGTCGGCATCAACACGGCGAAGATCGTCGACGCCAGCAACATCGGCTTCGCCCTCGCCATCGACAACCTGCGGCCGCTCATCGACGAGCTCGAGAACGGCAACGGCGAGGTCAACGCGGACCAGGCGTTCCTCGGCGTGTCCACCGTCGCCCTCGCCGACGGTCAGCTCCCCCAGGCGGTGCTCGACCAGTACGGCATCACCGACCTCGACGGGCTGATCGTCACCCAGATCACGGCGGGGTCGGCCGCCGACGAGGCCGGCCTCCAGGAGGGGGACGTGATCCTCGAGGCCGACGGGCAGGTCACCGACAGCAACGACGTCCTCGGCGAGGTCATCCGCGCCCACGAGCCGGGCGACACGATCACGCTCAGCATCGAGCGCGGCGGCGACCCGATGGAGATCACCGCGACCCTGAAGCGCCGCGGCGGCTGACGGCGGCGACCGCCGGACCGGTAGGCTGTCCGACCGGCCTCGCAGCGAGGCGCGACACCCCCGTCCCCGGCCAGGAGCAACCGTGACCTACGTCGAGACCGAGCGCGACCCCAACGAGCCTCCCCGGGGGCACGCCCGCGTCGTCTACCTCGGGCCGGTCGCTCCGCACTGGGACATCACCTCCGACTTCGGCGATCGGGCGCTCATCGACGCCTTCCGCGACCGGGTCCAGGCCCGTCTCCAGCTCGTCCCGCCGCACGATCCGCAGTTCCGCCGCAACCGCGAGCGGGTCATCCGCGACGCCGAGCGCGAGCACCTGCTGCTCGACTGGGACCTCGGCGAGCCCGAGGACGCCTCCTCCTGAGCCGCGGCGCGGTGACGGTCACCGGCCCCGTGCACCATCCGTCGCCTGCCGGCTCCCCGATCGGACGCCGATGGACGTGATCGGCGTCGACCTCGGCGGTACCAAGGTGCTGGCCGCGACCGTCGACGGGGCGACCGTCGGTGATCGGCGCAAGCGGCCCACGCCGGTCGACGGACCCACCGCGGTGGTCGCGGCCATCGCCGGGATGGTGCGCGAGCTCGGCGGCGCCGACCGGCTCGGCATCGGCACCCCCGGCTACGTCGACGACGAGGGGGTCGTCCGCGGCGCGCCGAACCTGGCGGGCTGGGACGAGCCGGTGCCGCTGGCGGCCCTGGTGGCGGAGGCGACCGGCATCGCCGCGGTCGCCGTCGACAACGACGTCAACGTGGCGACGATGGGCGAGGTCGCGCACGGCGCCGCCGCCGGCCGCCCCGACGTGCTCACCGTGTTCATGGGCACCGGCGTCGGCGGAGGGCTGGTGCTCGGCGGCGAGCTCCGCCGGGGGCCCCGGGGCCTGGTGGGCGAGATCGGCCACGTCGTCGTCGAGCGCGACGGTCGCCGGTGCGCGTGCGGCGGCCGGGGCCACATGGAGGCCTACGCGGGGCGCGCGGCCATGGAGGCCGAGGCCCGGCGCCGTCACGCGGCCGGCGAGGCGACCGCGCTGGTCGACCGGGCCGGTGACCGGCGGATGAAGTCGGGCACCTTCGCCAAGGCGCTCGCCGACCGCGATCCGGTCGCCGCCGAGATCCTGGCCGAGGCGGTCGACGCGGTCGGGTGCGTGGTGGCGTCGGCCGTGATGCTGGTCGACGTGCCGTTCGTCGTGCTCGGCGGCGGGGTCGTCGAGAAGCTGCCCCGCCTCGTCGGCGACGTTGCGGCGGCCGCCGCGGCGCGCCTCGACGACGGACTGGCTCCGGAGGTCGTGGCGGCCGCCCTCGGCGACGACGCGGGCATCGTGGGCGCCGCCGCCCTCGCCGCCTCGCTCCCCTGACGGCGGCGCCCGAGGACCGGACCGTCACCACCCCGGCGGAGCCGCCCTTCTCGGCGGTCTCCTCGTGGCGGACGTCCTTCAGGACAGGCGGCCGAGGGCGAGGGCGGCGAAGGTCAGGGCGGTGATCGACTCGCTGTCGGTGATCGTGCCGGCGGCGATCATCGCCAGCGCGTCGGAGAAGGGCACGCGGCGTACCTCGCTGATGCCCTCCTCCTCGGGGGTGGCACCGCCGACGTCGCGCAGGTCGCGGACGAGGAACACGATCTCGGGGGCGCGGGCGACTCCGTTCAGCCCGTACATCCGGCCGATCTCGGTCCACTCGCCGGCCTCCAGCCCGGTCTCCTCGCGCAGCTCGCGGCGGGCGGCGACGAGCGGGTCCTCACCGTCGGTGCTGCCCGCCGGGACCTCGATCGAGCGGCGGCCCGTCGTGTAGCGGTCGACGGTGACGAGGACGACCTCGTCGGCATCGGTCAGGGCGACGACGAACACCGCCGGCTTCAGGTCGACCACGCCGTAGATGCCGCGGCCGCCGTCGGGACGGACGACGTCGTCCTCGCGGACCGAGATCCAGCGGTTCCGGTAGACGGACCGGGAAGCCTCGGTGAACCATCCGGGCACGGGCCGACCCTAGGGGCCCTACCGGTAGAGTCCGCCGCATGACGACGTCGTCGGCGCTCCCACCTTCCGGGCCGGTCGACGACGTCGCGGTCCGGCCGGAGGCCGACGCTCCCGAGCCCGTCGACCCGGAGCCCGGCGATCCCGAGCCGAACGGAGACGTTCCGGCCGGCCCGATCGCCGCCGACGATCCCGACCGGTTCATCAACCGCGAGCTGTCGTGGCTCGACTTCAACGAGCGGGTCCTCGAGCTGGCCGCCGACCCGGCCACGCCCCTGCTCGAACGGGCCAAGTTCCTCGCCATCTTCAGCCAGAACCTCGACGAGTTCTTCCAGGTGAGGGTGGCCGGCCTGCTCGACCAGGTCGCGGCGGGGGTCCGGGTCCGCACCTTCGACGGCCGCTCGCCCACCGAGCAGGTGCGCGAGGTGTCGGCGCGGGTGCGGCAGCTGGTCGAGCGCCAGGAGAAGCTCTTCCTCGACGAGATCGTCCCCGCGCTGGCCGCCAACGGCATCGTGCTGTCGTCGTGGGACGAGCTCGACGACGACGACCGGGCCTACCTCGTCGGCGAGTTCGAGCGGCGCATCTTCCCCGTGCTGACGCCGCTCGCCGTCGACCCCGGCCACCCCTTCCCGTACATCTCGGACCTGTCGCTCAATCTGGCCGTCACCGTGCGCGATCCGGTCACCGACGAGCGCCGCTTCGCCCGGGTGAAGGTGCCGTCGGTGCTGCCCCGGTTCGTCGTCATGCCCGACGGCGAGCGCTTCGTCCCGCTCGAGCAGGTGATCGCCGCCCACCTCGACCAGCTCTTCCCCGGCATGGTCGTCGAGGAGCACGTCGCCTTCCGGGTGACCCGCAACGCCGACCTCACGCTCGAGGAGGAGGAGGCCGACGACCTCCTCGCCGCGGTCGAGATGGAGCTGCGGCGCCGCCGGTTCGGCCGGTCGGTGCGGGTGGAGATCGACGCCCGCACCGGACCCGAGGTGCGCGAGCTGCTCGTGCGCGAGCTCGACGTCGACGACCACGCGGTGTTCGAGCACGTCGCCCCGCTCGACCTCGGCGGGCTGTGGGTGCTGCACGAGCTCGATCGACCCGACCTGCTCGACGAGGACTGGCGCCCCCTCACCCCGGCGCGGCTGTCGGCACCGGACGGCGAGCCGTTCGACGTCTTCGCCGCCATCGCCGAGGGCGACATCCTCGTCCACCTGCCCTACGAGTCGTTCGGGGCGTCGGTCGAGGAGCTGATCCGGCGGGCGTCGCGCGACCCCAAGGTCCTCGCCATCAAGATCACGCTCTACCGCACCACCGGCGACAGCCCGATCATCCGGGCGCTCGTCCGGGCCGCCGAGCGGGGCAAGCAGGTCGCCGCGCTGGTCGAGCTGAAGGCCCGCTTCGACGAGGCCAACAACATCGAGTGGGCGAAGGTGCTGGAGCAGGCGGGCGTGCACGTCACCTACGGGCTGCTCGGCCTCAAGACCCACACCAAGACGTTGCTGGTCGTGCGCGACGAGCCCCAGGGCATCGTGCGCTACTGCCACATCGGCACCGGCAACTACAACAGCAAGACCGCCCGGCTCTACGAGGACATCGGGGTGCTGAGCTGCAACCCCGAGCTCGGCGCCGACCTCACCCAGCTCTTCAACTTCCTCACCGGGTACGGGCGCAACGTGCGCTACCGCAACCTGCTGGTCGCGCCGCACTCGCTGCGGCCCGGCGTCGTCGACCTGATCCGGGGCGAGATCGAGGCCGGGCCCGGCCGCGGGCGCATCGTCATGAAGATGAACAGCCTGGTCGACCCCGACATGATCGACCTGCTGTACGAGGCGTCCCGGGCCGGGGTCGAGATCGACCTGATCGTGCGGGGCATCTGCTGCCTGCGGCCGGGCGTGCCGGGGATGTCCGAGACCATCCGGGTGCGGTCGATCGTCGGCCGGTACCTCGAGCACTCGCGGATCTACTGGTTCGCCAACGGTCGCGGCCCGGGCGAGCCCGAGGTGCTGTTCGGCTCGGCCGACCTCATGCCCCGCAACCTCGACCGGCGCGTCGAGGCCCTGACGACGGTGACCGACCCCGGCGTCGCCGCCCAGGTGCGCGAGATCCTCGACGTCAACCTCGCCGACGAGGCCCGGGCGTGGTGCCTGTCCGCCGACGGTACGTGGCACGCGTCGGTCGGCCCCGACGGCGTCGACACCCAGCGCCGGTTCCGCGAGCTGGCCCTCGCCCGGTCCCGTCCGGCGGCGCTCGGTGCCGACGACTGACCCCGCGGATATGACCTCCCCGGAGCCCGGCCGACCCGACACGCGCGGCGGAACCGGTGCTCCCGGTGATGCCCCTGGTGGCGTCGATGCGTCCGAAGCGGCCGAGGACGCGGCGGTCACGCTCGCCGCGCCGGAGGGGTTCGCCCTGCCCGACCTCGGCGGCGTGGTGGCCGGGGCCCGAGCCGTCCGCGGCGCGACGTCCGACATCGACACCGTGCACCTCGACACCCCCGACCGCGCCCTCGCCCGGGTCGGCCTCGCCCTGCACCACCGCCGCCGCGGCGCCCGGGAGACCTGGACGCTGACCTCGCCCGCCGCGCCGGCCCAGGAGGTGCCGGGCCCGGCCGACCGCCCACCGACCGCCCTGGTGGCGGGGCTCGGGTCGGCCGCGGGGGAGCTACGACGGGCCGCCCGGCTGTCGACCACGCGCCGCCGCACCGCCGTCACCGGCACCGACGGCGCGCCGCTGGCGACGGTCGACGACGAGCAGGTCTCGGTGTTCGAGGGCGGGCGGGTGGCCCGGCGCGTGAGGCGGATCGGCGTCACCGCGGTGGCGTCGGCCCCGTCCGGCACGCTCGCGGCGGTGGTGGCCCGACTGGTCGACGCGGGCGCGACGCTCGGCGCCGCGCCCGACGACGTCTCCCTGGCCCGTGCCTCGGCGGAGGCCACCGCGCGGCTGATCGCCGCGTCCGGTGCGAGCGGCGACGCCGCGGCCGTCGAGCGGACCGATGCAGCCTCGGGGCCGGCTTCGACTCCGGGTCTCGCGTCGGCCGGTGGCGACGTGCCGGCCGAGGACCGGAGGGCCGGGGAACGGAGAGGCGACGACCGGTCCGCCGGCGCGGGCTCGTCCGCTCCGGCCGGGCCCGCCGGGCCGGCGGAGGTGCTCGGCTCGGCCCTGGCGAGCGCGGTGGGCGCGCTGCTGCGGGCGGCGCTCGCCCCCGATGAGGACGCGGCGGCCTTCGTCGCCCGCCGGTCGGCCGCCGGTCGGCTGCGCTCGCTCCTGACCGGGTTCGAGCGGCTCCTCGACACCGCGCGCACCACCCCGCTGGTGCGGGAGCTGGAGGAGCTCGACCGGTTGCTGGCGCCGGTCACGACCATCGACGCGGCGGCGGGGCACGTCGAGGCGGCGCTGGCCGATCCGCTCCTCGCCGACCTGGCGTCCGGCCCGTCGCTCCGTCGCCTGGTCGTCACCGAGCGCGACCGCGTCGTCGGCCGCTACCGGAAGGCCCGGGCCGACCACCGCTTCGGCGCGCTGCTCGACTCCGCGGTGCGCCTGGCGGTCGACCCGCCGATCGATCCGGCCGCGCTGCG
>JAAYBP010000108.1 GCA_012730075.1 Acidimicrobiales bacterium
ACGCCGAGCTCCTTCTCCAGCTTCTTGAGCTGGGTCGAGAGCGTCGGCTGGCTGACGAACGACGCCTCGGCGGCGCGGCCGAAGTGCCGGTGCTCGGCCACGGCGACGAGGTAGCGCAGGTCACGCAGGTTCATGGGATCCGATGGTGCGACCGCCCCGGGGCACCGGAGGGGACGCCGACCGGCGAGACGCTACGCAACCCGCGAGCGCCCCGCTCGGACGACCGGGCCGACGACGGATCGAACCCGGTACCGGTTGTCGTCACGGTGGTTCAGGCGGGGACGGGGGCGGGGGTGCGGATCAGGTGGTCGAAGGCGCTGAGGGCGGCGGTGGCCCCGGCGCCCATGGCGACCACGATCTGCTTGTAGGGCACGGTCGTGCAGTCGCCGGCGGCGAACACGCCGGGCATCGAGGTCTGGCCCCGGTCGTCGATGACGATCTCGCCCCGGTCCGACAGGTCGACCGACCCGGCCAGCCACTCGGTGTTGGGCAGGAGGCCGATCTGGACGAACACGCCCTCGACGGCGAGGTCGCGAACGTCGCCGGACTCGCGGTCCTCGTAGCGGAGCCCGGTGACCCCGTCGCCGTCGCCGACGACCTCGGTGGTGCGGGCGCCGACGAGGATGTCGACGTTGGGCAGGCTGCGGAGCTTGCGCTGGAGCACCTCGTCGGCCCGCAGCTGCGGGTCGAACTCGACGAGCGTGACGTGGGCGACGACGCCGGCGAGGTCGATCGCCGCCTCGGCGCCGGAGTTCCCGCCGCCGATCACGGCCACCGCCTTGCCCTTGAAGAGAGGGCCGTCGCAGTGGGGGCAGTAGGTGACGCCCTTGTTGCGGTACTCGGCCTCGCCGGGCACGCCGAGGTTCCGCCAGCGGGCGCCGGTGGCGAGCACGACGCTGCGGCCGCGCACCTGGGCGCCGTTCTCGAGCTCGACGGTGACGTGACCGCCGGGCTCGTCGGCGGGCTTGATCGATCGGGCCCGCTGGAGGTCCATCACGTCGACCTCGTACTGGCGGACGTGCTCCTCGAGCGCGGCGGCCATCTTCGGGCCCTCGGTGTGGGTGACCGAGACGAAGTTCTCGATCGCCATCGTGTCGAGCACCTGGCCACCGAAGCGCTCGGACACGACGCCGGTGCGGATGCCCTTGCGGGCCGCGTAGATCGCCGCCGCCGCGCCGCCGGGACCGCCGCCGACGACGAGCACCTCGAACGGCTCCTTCGCGGCGATCTCGTCCGCGGTGCGCTGGGCGGCGCCGGTGTCGAGCTTGCCGACGATCTCCTCGAGGGTCATGCGGCCCTGGCCGAACAGCTCGCCGTTCAGGAACACGGTCGGGACGGCCATGACCTTGCGGGACTCGACCTCGTCCTGGAACAGCCCGCCGTCGATGGCGGTGTGGGAGATGCCCGGGTTGATCGTGCTCATCAGGTTCAGCGCCTGCACCACGTCGGGGCAGTTCTGGCACGAGAGCGACATGTAGGTCTCGAAGACGTGCTCGCCCTCGAGGGCGGCGACCTGCTCGATCACCTCGACCGCCGCGTTCGACGGGTGCCCGCCGACGTGCAGCAGGGCGAGGACAAGGGACGTGAACTCGTGGCCCATCGGCAGCCCGGCGAAGGTGGCCGCCACGTCGGGGGCGCCCTCCCGCTCGATCGTGAACGACGGGCGCCGGTCGCCGTGGGCGCCGCGCTCGGCGTCGACGGTGACCTTGTCGGACAGGGCGGCGATCTCGTCGAGGAGCTGGGCCAGCTCGGCCGACTTGGGGCCGTCGTCGAAGTTCGCCGAGAGCACGACCGGGTGCACGAGGTTCTCGAGGTAGGTCTTGAGCTGAGCGGTCAGTTGGGCATCGAGCATGGGGACTCCCGGAGGGTGCAGGGGCGCGTTCGAGGAAGGAGGGGGCAGGACGGGGGCCCGGGAGGAGGGGCGGTCAGGCCCCCGTCCTGCGGATCCGAGCGCTCCCCGTGGATCAGGCACGGGCGCTCGGGCGGTCGGGCCGGGCAGCGACGCTGCCGCCCGGCGGGGTCAGATCTTGCCGACCAGGTCGAGCGAGGGGGCGAGGGTGTCGTCGCCCTCCTCCCACTTCGCCGGGCAGACCTCGCCGGGGTGGGCGGCGACGTACTGGGCGGCGCGGACCTTGCGGACGAGCTCGGCGGCGTTGCGACCGATGCCCTCGGCGGTGATCTCGACCACCTGGATGACGCCCTCGGGGTCGACGAGGAACGTGCCCCGGTCGGCGAGGCCCTGGTCCTCGCGGAGGATGTCGAAGTTCCGGCTGATCTGGAGGGTCGGGTCGCCGAGCATCGTGTAGGTGATCTTGCCGATGGTGTCGGAGCTGTCGTGCCACGCCTTGTGGGTGAAGTGCGTGTCGGTCGACACCGAGTACACGTCGACGCCGAGGGACTGGAGGTCCTCGTAGTGGTCGGCGAGGTCGCCGAGCTCGGTCGGGCAGACGAACGTGAAGTCGGCCGGGTAGAAGAAGAAGATCGACCAACGGCCCTCGGTGTCCGCGTCGGAGACGTCGACGAACTCGCCGTTGCGGTAGCCGGTCGTCTGGAACGGCAGGATCTTGGTGTTGATGACGGACATGGGTGTGCTTCCTCCGATGGGGTCGCTCGCTGGTGTGATAGCCACCCTATATGGATCGATGCCCGCGTGATATACCGGATCAATCGATTGTGGCTACGGCGTCGATAGACGAAATCGATCGTCGGGCGTGACGCACGCGACACCGGCGATGCACCCCAGGTCAGACGTCCGCCGGTCCGCCCCGAGAGCGGAGGAGGGGCGGCGCCCGCAGGCACCGCCCCTCGATCCGGGCGTTCGTCGGACGTGGACGTCAGGCGTTGCGGCAACCCCAGGGGTTCCAGCTCCCGCCGGCGGCGTCGTAGATGTGGCGGGCGACGCGGGCGTTCACGTACGGGTCGTAGATCTGCGACCAGCTGTAGCCCATCGACTGCACGGTGTTGCGGTGCACCAGGTTGATCTGGAAGAGGCCGTGGTTCTGGCCACCGGGGCTGACGGCGTTGGGGTTCATGCCCGACTCGCACTGGGCGACCCGCTTGGCCTTCGCGTTCTGGCTGCCCGGGAAGTACTCGTGGATGGCCAGCTGGACCGCAGCATCCTCGTCGCAGGCGGTCGTGAACCCCATGAGGAGGCCCACGATCAGGAACAGCGGGAGGATCCGGCGCTTCACGATTTCTCTTACTCCTGGTTCGGCGATCCGTCGTCGCACCGAGGCGGACTCGATGGGCGGGGGCCCGGCTCCGGGGCGTCGGGCCCCGGGCGGGGAGGGCTCCCCGGACGGCTCGGGCCAACATATGACGGATCGGTTACGAAACGCAAGATCGAGTGACGGACGCGACGATCCGACGCCCATCCGGCCGCCGATCGACACCCGACCGTTCGCGGCCGACCGCCGGGCCCGATCCCCCTCCGGGGGCGATGCGGGCCTCCCGACCGGGGGTTAGGGTCCCGGCGTGATCAGGATCCTCGCCCGGGCGGTGCTGAGCCTCCTGGCCAACGCGGTCGCCCTCGTCGTCGCCGCCCTCCTGCTGTCGAAGGTAAGGTGTCGCTCAGCGTCGGTGGGTTCGTCATCGCCGTCGTGGTGTTCACCGTGACCGCCATCGTCGTCGAGCCGCTGCTGCGCCAGACCGCCGTCCGCAACGCCCCGGCGATCCTCGGCAGCACCGCCCTGATCGCCACGCTCATCAGCCTGATCGTCACGGTGATCGTC
>JAAYBP010000109.1 GCA_012730075.1 Acidimicrobiales bacterium
CCGAGCACCGCACCGAGCCGGCCGTCAACGGAGCCGAAGCCGAGCCCCCCACCACCCCCGTCGACGGTGGCGACGCCTTCTACATCGGGCGGGTGGCGGTGGCCGACCGCAACCAGGAGGTCGTCGTCGTCGACTGGCGGGCGCCGGTGGCCGAGCCGTTCTACCGGGCGACCGGTCGCCACACGATGGGCCTGGCCCGGCGACGCCACTTCGCCACGCGGGGCCGGTCGCTGCTCGACATCGAGGACGAGCTGTTCGGCGAGCGGGCGCTCGGGGTCGGCCGCGACGACGGCATCTCCGGCTACGGGGCCCTGATCTCGGCGCTGGAGACCGCCCGGTCGGGTCGGCTCGGCGACATCGTGGCGACGATCCAGGGGGAGCAGGACGAGATCATCCGGGCCCCGATGCCCGGCGTGCTGGTGGTGCAGGGCGGGCCGGGCACGGGCAAGACGGTCGTCGCCCTCCACCGCGCCGCGTACCTCCTCTACACGCACCGGTTTCCGCTGGAGGACCAGGGCGTGCTGGTCGTCGGGCCCAATCGGCTGTTCCTCGGCTACATCGAGCAGGTGCTGCCGTCGCTGGGGGAGGCGGGGGTCGAGCTGGCGGTGCTGGGCGACCTGATCGACCCGGTGCGGGTGCAGGGCCGTGACCATCCGGCGGCGGCGCGGGTGAAGGGCGACGCCCGGATGGTGCGGGTGCTGGCCAAGGCGGTGCGCGACCGCAAGCGCCCCCTGCGGCGCGACCTGGTGGTGGGCTACGGGCTGACCCGGCTGCGCGTGACCGCGGCGGAGTCCGAGCGGATCGTGGCCGACGCTCGACGCCGGGCCCGGCACCACAACGGTGGGCGCCGCTTCGTCGAGGCCGGCCTGTTCGAGGCGCTGGCGGCGAGCAGCCGCAACCCGCTGAGCGCGGAGGACGTGCGCAGCCGGCTGCGGAGCGACCCCGACGTGCGGGAGGCGCTCGAACGGATGTGGCCGGTGCTGACCCCGGCGGAGCTCCTGCACGACCTGTTCGGATCGAAGGGCCTGCTCGAGCTGGCGGGGCGGCGGGTGCTCGACCGCGACGAGATCGCCGCGCTGCGCCGGCCGCGGTCCGAGTCGGTCGACGCCGTGGTGTGGCGCACCGACGACGTGCCGCTGCTCGACGAGGCGCGGGCGCTGCTGGGGGCGACCCCGAGGGCGAAGCGCCACGGTGACAGCGACGAGGTGCGCACCTATGGCCACATCGTGGTCGACGAGGCACAGGACCTGTCGCCGATGCAGCTGCGGATGCTCGGGCGGCGATCGCTGAGCGGGTCGATGACGATCGTGGGCGACATCGCCCAGTCCACCGGGTCGTGGGCGCACGCGTCGTGGGACGAGGTGCTCGACCTGCTCCCGCAGAAGCGCGAGCCGCGGCGGGCCGAGCTGACGGTCGGTTACCGCATCCCCGCTCCGAACATGGATCTCGCCGCCCGGGTGCTGGCCGAGGCGGCACCGGAGCTGAGCCCGCCCCGGTCGGTGCGCCAGGGCGGGCGTCCGCCGCGGACGGTCGCCGCCGCGGGTGCGCAGCCGGGCGACGTGGTGGCCCGAGTGGTCGGCGAGGAGTCCGCCGCGGTCGGCTCGGGCAACGTGGCGGTGGTGGTGCCGGACTCGCTCGTCGACGACGTGTCCGACGGGCTGGGCCGGGCCGGGATCGCCCACGGGGTCGCGGTCGCGCAGGGCCTGAGCCACCAGGTGACGGTCGTGCCGGTGTCGATGGTGAAGGGCCTGGAGCTCGACGCGACGGTGGTCGTCGAGCCGCAGGCGATCCTCGACGAGGAGCCGCAGGGGATGCGGTCGCTGTACGTGGCGCTGACCCGGGCGACCAAGCTCCTGACCATCGTCCACGCCCGGCCGCTGCCCTCCGTGCTCACGGCACTCGCCCCCGCGCCCGTCGACGGCGAGTCGGGCGTCACACCGGGTGGTGGTCCCCCACCCCTGTAGAGCCGTCGGAAGTGACCGATGGGGCATGCTGGGCGACGGAGGGGGCGCTCGTCCCGCGACGGTGCTCCGTACCGAACAACCCTCCGCCATCCCCCTTCCCCTCCGAGGACATCCCATGAGCTACCCGCCCCCTCCGCCGCCTCCCGGTTCGACGCCTCCTCCCGGTGGTGCGCCGGATCCCGGCAGCCAGCCGACCCAGGCGTTCCCGCCCGCCGGTGGCTACACGCCGCCGCCCGCGGGTGGCTACACCCCTCCCCCTGGGGGCACCTACGTGCCGCCGCCCACCGACCCGGGCTACGGCGGCGGTTACCCGCCGGGTGGCTACGACCCGAACGCGGCCGCGTACGGCCAGCCGCAACCGCCGAAGAAGGGCATGTCGAGCGGGGCGATCATCGGCATCATCGGCGTGGTGCTGGTGGCGCTGCTGCTCGCCGGCGTCGGTGTGTTCCTCGTCGTGGGCGGCGATGACGACGACAAGGCCTCGTCGACCACCACCGAGCAGCGTGACGACGATGACGACGACGAGTCGACCACGACGGAGGACGACGAGTCGACGACGACCGAGGACTCCACGACCACCGAGGACTCCACGACGACCGAGGACTCCACCACGACCAGCGGTGGCACCACGAGCGGCACCAACCTCAGCCCGGGTGGGCGCACGCAGCTCAACGGCTTCGTCGCCGGTTCGGACTCGATCACCTTCACCGTCACCCTCGCGCCCGGTGAGCAGGCGACCCTGACCGTCACGCCCGACTCCGAGGCCGACATCGTCGCCGTGGTCGACGGCCAGACGTTCGACAGCGGCCTGAGCGGCGACCCCGAGATCATCAACCTGACCGGGGGGACGATCCCGTTCCAGGTCGAGGTGTACGAGTTCTGGGGCAACGGCGCCGGGTACGACATCCGGCTGAGCTGACTTCCCTCCGGTGGCGCCGCCCCCGCGCGGCGTCATCGTCCGGGGCGCCGTCCGTGACCGTTCAGCGGAGCGGACGGCGCCCCGCG
>JAAYBP010000110.1 GCA_012730075.1 Acidimicrobiales bacterium
CGGACGTCGACGCCGCCGACGAGCACCCGGCCCTCGGTGGCATCCATCAGCCGGGCGACCAGGTTGACGAGCGTCGTCTTGCCGGCGCCGGTGCTGCCGATGATCGCCGTGGTCTGGCCCGGGCGCGACCGCAGCGAGATCCCCTGGAGCACCGGCTGGTCGGCGCCGGGGTACTGGAACCCGACCCCGTCGAGCTCGAGCGCACCCGGGTCGGTCAGGTCGACGACCGGCGACTCCGAGGCGACGACCGACGGTTCGGCGTCGAGCACCTCCTGGATGCGGTCGCCGCACACCGCGGCCCGGGGGGTCATCAGGGCGACGAAGCTGGCCATCATCACCGCGATCAGGATCAGGCTGAAGTAGGTGAGGAAGGCGACGAGGGCGCCGGCGCTCATGTCGCCGGTGTCGATGCGCTCGGCGCCGAACCACAGCACGCCGACGCTCGACAGGCTGAGGATCAGGATCAGCGTCGGGAACATCAGCGCCATCAGGCGACCGGCCCGCAGCGACGTGGCGGTGAGGTCGTCGTTGACGCGGGCGAAGCGGGCGGTCTCCTCCGGCTCGCGCACGAACGCCCGCACGACGCGCATGCCGGTGATCTGCTCGCGGAGCACCCGGTTGATCGCGTCGATGCGGTCCTGCATGTCGCGGAACAGCGGGACCATCCGCACGATGATCGAGCCGACGGCGACCGCGAGGCCGATCAGGGCGACACCGAGGAGCCAGCCCATGCCGACGTCCTGGCGGAGGGACATCACGATGCCGCCGACGATCGTGATCGGGGCGCCGACGCCCATGGTGAACACCATCACCAGCAGCACCTGCACCTGCTGCACGTCGTTGGTGATGCGGTTGATCAGCGACGGCGCGCCGAACGTGGTGACCTCGCGGACCGAGAAGTCGGTGACCCGGTGGAACAGGGCGTCGCGCACGTCCCGCCCGAACCCCATGGCGACGCGGGCGCCGACGGCGACGGACGTGACGGCGAAGACGACCTGCACCAGGGTCACCGCGAGCATCACCCCGCCGACGCGCCAGATGTAGTCGGTGTCGCCGGTGACCACGCCCTTGTCGATGATGTCGGCGTTGAGCTCGGGCAGGTAGAGCGAGGCGAGGGCCTGGACGGCCTGGAGGGCCACGATGGCGAGGATCGGGCCGCGGTAGGGGCGGAGGTGGGTGCGGAGGAGGTGGATCATGGACGGGCGCCGCGGGAGCCCGTGAACGCTACCGGAGCCGGGCCCACGACCGGCGGCCCGGCGGATCGCCGTCGGCGGCCGGACGGGGCCCGCGGCGGGTCGCTCCGGTAGAACGGGCCGATGCGCGCCGCGGTGGGTCGACCCAGGGTGGCGGTCGGGCTGGTGACGGCGGCGGCGCTGGCCCTCCACCTCTGGACGACGTCGCGCTTCGCCCATCCGACGGTCACCTTCGACGAGACCGGCTACCTCGGCAACGCGCGGTGGATCGCCGGGTCCCCGACGCGCTGGGACATGCCGACCAGCCCCACCTACGCCGTCGGCTACCCGCTGCTGCTCACGCCGGTGATGCGGCTGTTCGGCCCGGCGGCGGCGCAGTGGCGCGCCGTCATGGTCGTCAACTCCCTGCTCCTGGCGTCGGTCGTGCCGCTGGTCTACGGCTTCGCCCGCCGGGTGCTCGCCGCGCCGGGGCGGGTGTCGTTGCTGGCCGCCGCGGTGGGGGCGGCCGCGCCGGCGGTGGTCGCGGCCGGGCCGTCGGCGATCGCCGAGAACCTGGCGATCCCGCTCGTCGCCGCGGTGGCGCTCCTCGCGCACCGCGCGCTGAGCCCGGGGCCGGTCTGGGCGCGGATCGGCTTCGGCCCGGCGGTGGGGTTCCTCCACCTCGTCCACGCCCGGTTCGTGCTCGTGCTGGTGCTCGCCCTGATGCTCCTCGTCTTTGGCCGGTGGCGGGGTCTCGTCCCCTGGTCGGTCGCGGCGGCCAACGCGGGCCTGCTGGCGGTGGTGTTCGGCGCCGGGCGCGCCCTCACCCGCGCGGTCGTCGACGCGCGGTGGACCACGATCGAGCACCTGGAGGCCAGCCCCGGCGACGTCGTCGAACTGCTGCGGGCGCGGGCGGGCGTCACCACGATCGCCACCACCGCGTTCGGACAGGCGTGGTACCTGGCGGCCGGGAGCCTCGGGCTGGCCCTCGTGGGGGTGGTCGTGGTCGGGTGCCGGGCGGCGCGCCCCGACCGGGCGGTGCCGCCGGACCCGCGGCCGGCGGGCGACGAGCGGGACGCGGCCCGGCTCACCCTGGCCTTCGTGCTGCTGGCGGCGGCGTCGGTGTTCCTCGCGTCGGTGGCGTTCTTCGCCCACACCCGCTTCCGCGCCGACCACCTCGTGTACGGGCGGCACAACGACACGTTCGTGCCGCTCTGGCTGGCGTCGGCCGTCGTCGGCGTCGTGCTCGGCCGCCGCCGCGCCGTCGCCTCGCTCGCCGGCGCCTCCGCGGCGGTGACCGTCGTGCTCCTCGGTCTGCTCGAGCGTTGGGAGGACCCCGGCGCGTTCGGTGGGGTGTACTCACCGTTCGCGGTGCCGGCGATCATCCGCTTCGTCGGCGACGATCCGCCGGGCACCTGGTGGCGGGCGACGCTGGCCGCGGTGCTGGGCGCGGCGGTCGTCGGCGTCGTCGCGGTGGCGGCGCGCCGTCCCCGCTGGCTGGCGCCGCCGCTGATCGTCTGGTTCGTGTGGGCCGGCTTCGGCACGGTCACCGGCACCGACGAGTTCGAGGACACCGTCTACCGCGACTGGATCGCGCCGGAGGTGGTCCGGGGCCTCGGCGTCGAGGGGCTGAGCGTCGACTCGCGGGCGGTGAAGGCCGCGTTCCCTGCGCTCAGCTACGGGTGGGCGCTGCCCGACGTCGACGTGACGACGTTCGATCCGGTCCTCGGCGAGCAGCCGGACCGTCCCTTCGTGCTGGCCCGCGCCGACGACGCCGCCCGCCGCGACGCCGGGGACCGGATCGCGTGGATCGACCGCTCGGGCTACACGACGTTCTGGGGGGCGCCCGAGGGGGTGGCGCTGTGGGTGCGGCCGGGCCCGGAGGCCGACCGCCTCGCCGCCGACGGGGCGCTGCTGCCCGACCGCTACCCGACCGGGCTGCCGGAGGCGGCGCGCCGGGTCGAGGTGACGCTCCCGGCGGACGTGGCGGGGGAGACGATCGAGGTCGAGGGTGGCGGTCGGGTGCGCTTCGAGGTCGAGGGCCGCCACGTCGGCCTCGGGTCGCCGTGGCCGGACCGGGCGAGCGACGACGGCCCGGCCCGCGTGCGCGTCAAGGCCCGGGTCGACGCGCTCGACCCGGGCCTCGACGACGGGGCGACCAGCGGCGGTGAGCTCGACCGGTGGACCCGGCCGGGGGAACCGTTCACCGCGACGGTCGAGGTCGTCGCGGTGGGAGCGATGCTCGGCGACCTGGCCCCCGGTCGCTACCGGGTGACGATCGGGGTCGGCCAGGACGAGCCGTCGTGGTTCGCGCCCGGCGGGCCCGACGCCACCTTCACGCTCGTGGTCACCGGCTGACCGCCGCCGGGCCCCGACCCGCACCGGAACACCGGAGCGGGTCGGGGTCGGTCGGCTCAGGGCCCGAAGCCCTCGGGCGGGTCGTAGTCGGGGGCCCGGTCGCCCTCGGGCAGCTCCTCGTAGATCGTCACCGACGAGTCGACGTCGAAGAGGCCGGCCTCCTCGGGGGAGGAGGGCATGTTGCCGATCGTGTAGCGCTGGCCGCCGTTGGCGTAGCGGTACAGGCCGATGCCGTCGTTGCCCACCTCGTCGGGGCCCTCGGCCTCGGGGTCCCACCAGATGATCCCGAGGTCGTCGGACCCGCCCCAGTCCAGCTCGGGCCAGACACCGTGATCACCGCGGGACACCTGCACCGCGGTGGGCACGCCGCCGGTGATCGGGTAGCGGAACTGGGCGTCGCGGAACGTCTCGGGGTTGAGGTCCGGTCCGGCGAGGTGGATGCCGTTGAAGATCGTCCGCAGCGGCGGCTCGAGCACGGCGACGGTGTTGTTGGGCGGCTCCCCACCGAAGGCCCAGTCCCAGATGCGCCACGCGTCGGACTCGGCGCGGTCGGTGCGCGCCGGCGTGAGGGCGATGCCGAAGCCGTGCTGCCACTGGTCGCCGTCGAGGAGGCGGGCGAAGATCGCCGTGTCCATCAGCAGGTTCGGGCCGAGGATCCACTCGGGGGAGTAGTTCTGGGCCGTCGCCTCCTGGGTGAGCGCACCGGGCGTCAGCGGATCGCCGTAGTAGATGATCGTCGTGACGCCCGCCTCCTTCAGGCGGGTGATGTTCGTGCGGGCGTTCTCCTGGCCGCGGGCGAGGTCGAGCGTGAACTCGATGTCGGTCTCGAGGTCGATGCCGTTGTCGGCGAGCGACGCCTTCAGCGACTGGAACACGCCCTCGTGGTCGCCGTCGGGCGTGTCGTAGTGCAA
>JAAYBP010000111.1 GCA_012730075.1 Acidimicrobiales bacterium
ACCTCTCCGCCAGCCCCGACGGCACCGCCTTCACCGTCACCGAGGTCTTCCGGCGCGAGGGCGTCGGCGCCGAACTCACGTGGACGGGCCAGATCCCCCAGCGACTGGCCCGGCCGTTCCGCGACGCAGGCCACGACATCCGCACGATCCTCGACGACGCCCGGCCGTCCCCGCACCTCGGACAGGTGTCGGTCCCGTGACCCCGGCGACCGCGCTCGTCCTCGCCGTCGTCGGCGCGTACGGGGTCCACCTCCTCTACAGCGCGCTCGTGCTGGGATGGACCGGGATCGGGCCCGGGCCGCGAGTCGCCCGGGAGTGGGCGCGGCCGCGCCGCGGCGGGCGCGACTGGCTGGCCCAGGCCGGGCTCGACGACGTGCCCCCGGTCGAGTTCGGCGCGGTGGTCGCGGTGCTGGTCGTGCTGGGCGCCGCGTTCGGCTTCGCGATCTTCGGGAGCGTCGTGCCCGCGGTCTGCCTCGGCGCGTTCGCCGGGAGCTTCCCGGTCGCCGCCTACCGGAACCGGCGTCGCACCCGGCGGGCGATCGCCCAGGAGGCGTGGCCGCGGATGATCGAGGAGATCCGCATCCTGACCAGCTCGCTCGGCCGGTCGGTGCCCCAGGCGCTGTTCGAGGTCGGCGGCCGCGGCCCGGAGGAACTGCGCCCCGCGTTCGCGGCGGCCCACCGCGAGTGGCTGATCTCCACCGACTTCGCCCGCACGGTCCGCGTGCTGAAGGACCGCCTCGCCGACCCGACCGCCGACGCGACGCTCGAGACGCTGCTCGTCGCCCACGAGCTGGGCGGCACCGACCTCGACAGCCGCCTGCGCGACCTGATCGAGGACCGCATCCAGGACGTCCAGGGCCGCAAGGACGCGAGGGCCAAGCAGGCGGGGGTTCGCTTCGCCCGCCGGTTCGTGCTCATCGTGCCGCTGGGAATGGCCGCCGCCGGGGTGTCGGTCGGCGAGGGGCGGGCCGCCTACCAGACGCCGGGCGGTCAGCTCGCGGTGGTGATCGGCATCGCGCTCACCGTCGCGTGCTGGTGGTGGGCGGGCACGATCATGCGGATCCCCGAGGAGGAGAGGGTGTTCGAGCGATGACCCGCGCCCTCGTCGCCGCCGGGTTGGTCCTCTGGGTCGGGGCGACGCTGCTGCTGTCGACCACCCGTTGGTTCTCGCGGCGCCCGCTCACCGAGCGGCTCCGGCCGTACACGCCCGGCGGGTTGGCACCGGGCAACCGGCCGGGGCTGCTCTCGGTCGAGAGCTTCCGCGACGTCGTCGCGCCGGTGTCGCGCAACGTCGGCGAGCAGGTGGCCCGCCTGTTCGGCGTGAGCGAGGACCTCGGCGTGCGCCTCGCCCGGTACCACTCCCCGCTCGACGTCACCTCGTTCCGGGTCCGCCAGCTCGGCTGGGTGGTGGCCGCCTTCGGCCTCGGAGGACTCGTCGCGGTCGGGCTGCGGCTGCCATTGCCGCTGGGCGTCCTCGCGGTGATCGGCCTGCCGCTGCTCGCCTTCCTCGTGCTCGAGCAGCAGGTGTCGGCGGCGTCGAGCAGGTGGCAGCGCCGCCTCTTCCTCGAGCTGCCGGTCGTCAGCGAGCAGATCGGCCTGCTGCTGTCGGCGGGCTACTCGCTGTCGGGGGCGCTCGCCCGCGTCGCCGACCGCAGCCAGGGCGCGTGCGGCGCCGACCTCCGCCGGGTCGTCGGCCGGGTGCGCCAGGGGCTAACCGAGACCGAGGCGCTGCGCGAGTGGGCGGCGCTCGCCGACGTCGACGCGGT
Organism: Acidimicrobiales bacterium; assembly: GCA_012730075.1. Taxonomy (GTDB): domain Bacteria; phylum Actinomycetota; class Acidimicrobiia; order Acidimicrobiales; family Iamiaceae; genus Iamia. Next base: position 1,767 of record JAAYBP010000111.1, read on the forward strand.
CGACCGCCTGGTGCACGTCCTCGCCCTCAACCGCGAGGCGAGCGATCTCGGCCGCCTGATCAGCGAGGAGGCCCGGGCGATCCGCCGCGACGTGCAGCGCGAGCTGATCGAGACCATCGAGAAGCGGGGTCAGCAGGTGTGGATCCCGGTCACGGTGGCAACCCTGCTCCCCGGGGTCATCTTCCTCGCCGTCCCCTTCATCCAAGCCCTGTCCCTGTTCTCGGGATCGGGATCCTGACCCACCGACCACGGAGGAACCCGTGACCGCCGCCCGCACCCTCGCCGCCCGCCAGACCGTTGCCGACTCCAGCGTCGTCGCCTACTCGTGGGCCCGCGCCCACCTGGTGACCGCCCGTCACCGCCTCGCCTCCGACGAGCGGGGCGAGGGCGTGATCTCCGCCGCCATCGTCGTGTTGATCATGGCGTTCCTGGGCGCCGCGATGTGGGTGGCGTTCCGGACGATCTTCAACGACACCACGGAGAACACGAGCAGCCAGGTCAGCAGCATCGGCCAGCCGTAGGGACGAGCGGGCACGTGGCTTCCGCCGTCGCCCCCGGAGTGGGGGTCGCGCCCCGCGGGCGCGGCACACCCCGGCCGGGCCCCTCCCGACGCGGCCGGGGCCGAGCGTCCCGGGTCCGTGCGTCCGGGGACCGGGGCCAGTCGCTCATCGGCACCACCGCCGCGCTGGTGGTGTTCCTGACGTTCCTGATGTTCGCCGTGCACCTGTCGGTGAACCTGTACGCCAACTCCACGGTGACGGCACGGGCCTACGACGCCGCCACCCGGGTGGCGGGCGCCGACATCGACCACGGCGACCCGAACGCGGTGGCCGCCGCGATGCGGGAGGCGGAGTCCGACCTGCGCGCCGGGCTGGGCGGCTACTCCGAGCGGATCCGGGAGATCGACTGGTCCGGCTCCGACGTCGACGTCGTGCAGCTCCGGCTGGTGGTCGACAACCCGAGCTTCCTGATCTTCTCGGCGGGTGGAATCGGGGTCGAGACGATCGACAAGACGGTGCGCGTCCGGGTGGAGCGGCTGCGGTGAGCCGACCCGTCCGCCACCACCCGGCCGACGGCCCGGTCGGCCAGGTGCTCGGCGCGCCGAGCGGTGGTCCGGCCGCCGGACCGGCCCGACGCGGCGAGCGGGGCATCGTCGGGGGCAGCGAGGTGCTGCCGTTCGGCCTCCTGATCTTCGTGTGCGGGTCGCTGCTCTTCGTCAACGCGTGGGCGGTGGTCGATGCCCGCTTCGCGGTCGCGTCCGCCGCCCGGGAGGCGACCCGGGCCTACGCCGAGAGCACCGACGAGGCCGACGGTCGTCGGGCCGCGGACGCGGCGGCGCGGGAGACGATGGTCGCCTACGACCGCGACCCCGAGCGCCTGTCGCTCGACGGCCCGCAGGGTCGGCTCGTGCGGTGCGGCGTCGTCGCGTACTCGGCGTCGTACCGCGTCGAGGCCATCCGCATCCCGATCATCGGCGGGTTCGGCGAGGGCATCACGGTCACCGCGTCGCACACCGCCCGCGTCGACGAGCTGGCGTCGGGGCTCGGCGAGGAATCGGCGTGCTGACGCGGCGCCGCGAGCGCGGCTCGTCGCTGATGCTGATGCCGGCCGCGGTGCTGGTGTTCGTGATCCTCGCCGCGATCTGCGTCGACTTCGCCGCCGTACACCTCGGCCAGCGCGAGCTCACCATCGCCGCCCAGGGCGCGGTGAACGACGCGGTGGCGGTCGGCTTCGACGAGGACCACTTCTACCGGACGGGCGAGGATCGCCTCGACGACGGTGCGGCGCGCACCGCCGCGTACGAGTCGCTCGCCCGCAACGCGCCGGGGGCCGACGTGCTCCGGCTGGTGGCCACCGAGGACGACCGCCTCGAGATCGAGGTGGCGCTGGAGGTCGACACGATCTTCGCCAAGGCGGTGCCGGGCGGGCCGCGGACGATCCGGGTGACGGCGACGGCGTCGGCCGACCTCGCCGGGTGAGCGGCTTCGGATCGATACGGCCGTAGCGGCAAGCCTCGTCATGTGTTTTCGTGTCATCTCATGGTCGGACGGGTACGGTGCGGCCGTGCTCGAACCCGTCCCCGCCGCCCACCGGGTGGTCAACGACGTCTACGGGCGGCCGGTCCTGGTCAAGCGATGCACCGACGAGGCGGGGCGGGCCCGCCTCGCCCGCGAGCACGCCGTGCTGCGGGCGGTCGCCGGCCCCGGCGTGGTGGGTGTCGTCGACCTGGTCGACTCGGAGGCCGCGACCGAGCTGCACCTCGCCTGGGTCGGGCCCCACTCGCTCGCCACCATCGCCGGCGCCGCGCCGGAGGGCGCCGGCCACCTCGTCGCCGCCGTCGCCGACGCCGTCCTCGACCTGCACTGCGCCGGGTACGCCCACGGACGCCTGTCGGCCGACCACGTGCTGCTGGGCGAGGGATGGCGGCCGGTGCTGACCGGGCTCGCCGACGCGGCCACGATCGAGCCGGCCCGGGCGGCCGACGACGTCGCCGGGCTGGGTGGGCTGCTCACCGATCTGCTCCGCGGCGTCGACGAGCCGCTGGTGGTCGACGGGCGCGGCGCCCGGGCCCGCGGCAGCGGCCTGCGCGCCGCGCTGCTGACGCTCGCGGACCACGCCCAGGCCCCCGACCCGGAGGTGCGCCCGACGGTCGACGCCCTGGCCGCGAGCATCCGTGCCGCGCTGCCCCGCTCCGTCCGCCGGGTCGAGGCGGGGGCGGGCCACGGGGCCCCGGGCGTTCCCGACGCGGAACGGGGGGTCCGGCGGGTGGTGGCCCTGGCCTCGGCGGGGGCCGCTCGGCTCTCGGCCCGGGGTCCGCGCCGGGCTCCGGATCCGACCTCGGCCGCCCGGGTCCCCTCCGGGGCGGTCCCGAGCGCCGGCGGCGCTGGCGGCGCGGCGGTCGCGGCCGACGGACCGGGCGTACCGCGCGGACCTGACCGGTCCCGGGTGCCGGAGGGTCGGTCCCGGGTGCCGGACCGGTCCCGGGTGCAGGTCACGCCGGTCCGCATCGGTCTGGCGATCGGGCTCGGGCTCGCGGTGGCCGGCACCGTCACGGCCGCGACGTGGCTCCGCCCCGACGCCGCGGGCTCCGGCGCGGCGCCCGCGGCCACCGACTCCACACCGTTCGGGTCGGCCTCGTCGGCGGACGGGGTCGGGCCGACGAGCTCCGAGCCGACGAGTGCGTCCGCGCCGTCGACCACGGTCGAACCGGGCGGCCCGACGGTGCTGCCTCCCCCGTCACCGCCGGCGGTACCCGCGCCGTCCGCGCCCGCGGACGCGGCGGGTCCGACCGAGGGGTCGGGGCCGTCCGGTGCGGGATGCCCGCCGGGGGCCGGGGCCGACAGCCCCTCGGGCCCCGACGTCGACGGCGACGGGTGCCCCGACGTGGTGACGGTCGAGGGCGAGCGGGTGACCTTCGGGGGCACGACCTGGGTGGTCGGGCGGACGGGCGACCGGGTCGTGGTCGCCGACTGGGACTGCGACGGCACGGCGACCGCCGCCGCCCTGCGGCCGTCGAGCGGGGAGGTGTTCGTGTTCGACCGTTGGGTAGTTCCCGGCGACGAGATCACCGTCAACGCGGCGGCGACGGTCGCGGGGGCATCGGAGCTGGAGGTCGTCGACCCCGACGCCGACGGCTGCTCCGACCTGGTGGTGGTCCGCGACGGGGGCGGTCGGGTGCGGGTCGAGGTGGGACCGTGACCCGGCCGATCACGACCACCGAGCCGAGCACCGGGTCGGTCGGGGCCGACGGCCGCCCCGCCTGGTGGCGTGCGCTCCTGGCCGTCGGGTGGATGGCGGCGCTGATCGCCACGATCGTGCTGCTCGGCCGACTCGGGACCGGCACGCTGTCGACGCCCCCGGTGCTCGACCGCTCGGAGCTGAGGCGGTGGCTCGACGAGCGCGACGCGGTGACGGTCGCCTTCGCGTTCGTCCGGCTGATCGGGCTCGTGCTCGCCTGGTACCTGCTGGCCGTGACGGTCGTCGGGCTGCTCGCCCGGGTCACCCGGGTGCCGGCGCTGGTGCGGCTGTCGGACCTGGCGACGGTCCCTGCGGTGCGGCGGTTCCTCGGCACCGTGGCGGGGGTGGGGCTGTCGGCCTCCGCGGCCAGCCTCGTCGCCGCCAACCTGCTGCCTGACGATGCGCCGCGGGTCGTCGAGTCGGGGCCGCTGGTCGACACCCGGGTCGTGATCGAGCGGCTGCCCGACGGGTCCGAGACGATCCTGCGGCGGCTCCCCGACTCGGGCGACGACGGCACCGCCACGCTGCGGGTCGACGACGGGGGCCGGGCAGGCGGCGGTTCGACCGACGGGTCGACGGAGGGTTCGACGGCCGCCCGGTGGACGGTGCGGGCGGGTGACCACCTCTGGGGCATCGCCGAGGACACGCTCGCCGCGAACTGGGGACGGGCGCCGACCGACGCTGAGGTGGCGCCGTACTGGGATCAGGTG
>JAAYBP010000112.1 GCA_012730075.1 Acidimicrobiales bacterium
TCGCCGCACGGCAGTGCAGGGACCTCTCCGGTGGAGAGCGGCAGCGCATGTGCGTCGCGCGGTCCCTGACGATGCGTCGTCCGCTGATCCTGGCGGACGAGGCGACGGGACAGCTCGACCGCAGCAACTCCCGGCGGGTCGTCGAGGCGCTGCGAGCGGCGTCCGAGACGACGATCGTCGTGCTCGCCACCCACGACCGGGAGGCGATGCGCTCCGCAGACCTCGTCCTCGAGCTCTCCGACGGGGTGGTCCGTGCGCATGCGGGCTGAGGGGTCCCCGACGATCGTCGGCGAGGCGGCGAGCAACCTCGCGAGCCGTCCCCTCGTCAGCGCGGTGTTCGCCCTCGCCACGGCGGCCGTCGTCGTCGTCGCCGTCCTGCCCCGACTCCGCGACGACGCGGGGGCGCTGGCCGACGCACGCCGGTTCGTCACCACGGGTGGGCTGACCTACGAGCTCCACGCTGGCCTCACGAGCCGTGCCGGGACGGTTCCCGACCACCGATGCGACGAGGGATGGCTCAACCCGGACGGGCTCATCGGGTGGTCCGGGGGCCTGTCCTCGCCCGAGCAGGCCTCCCCGCGGGGGCCCGTGGCGTCCCCCGTGTCCGCGTTCCGCGCCTCCCGAGGAGTGCTCCGGCGCCTGGGGGTGCGACCCGGCCGCGACGAGGTGGTCGTCGCCCGGGCCTACGCCGAGGAGGCGGGCCTCTCGGACGGCTCGGTGATCGAGGTCGACGGGAGGGCGCGCCGTGCGCTCGTCGTCACCCTGCCGGACGAGCTCTCCCAGTACTCCCGGTCGTTGCTGGTCCCCGACCGCGGCTTCCCCGCAGCGGGTTGCATCGTCGGTCTGCACGCCTCGGTGTGGGACGACCCGGAGGCGGTCCTCGGCGCGACCGTCCCGGCCGAGCTCGGCGACTGGGGCCGGCGCTGCGTGTCGTGTGACGGCGCCGGGATCGCCGACGCGATCCGCTCGACCCGGCGTGGAGCGGCGTTCTGGATGGCCGGCCCCGCCGGTGCCGCGCTCGTCGGGGCGATGTTCGTCCTCATCCGGCGTCCGGAGCTCGCGTTGTACCGCGTCGTCGGGTACCGGGCGTGGGACGTGGCGGCCCTGGGGGCGACCGAGGCGACGTTCCTGGGCTCCGCCGCCCTCGCAATCGCTGCCTGCGTGGTCGCCATCGTCGGCCTCGACGACCTCTGGCTGCTCGGCGGGTTCGGGGTCCGCTACGTCGCCTACGCCGCGGCGACGGTCGGCAGTCTCGCCGCCGTGACCGCGTTCGTCGCCGGGTTCGGTGCGCGCTTGAGGAAGGTGCTCGGGGCGTTGAGGGACTGACGGCGTGCGAGCCGGCAGGGGAAGGGGAGACGTGGACGACCTGAACGACCAGCGGCGGAACCGCGGGCCGCGCGTGCGGCTGACCGCGGTCGAGCAGCGGCACCTGCCCGCCCTGTGGGAGCTGATCCAGGACCCGGAGGTGTCACGCCGCTGGCGGACCGCCGGTGCGAGCGTGTCGCCGGAGGAGTTCTCGTCGACCTTCTGGGACGGCGTGCTCGTCCAGCACCTCGCTGTCGATGCGGAGGGCGGGCAACCGGTCGCGTGGTTGATCTGCTACGACGCGAACCATCGTCAGTCCCGCGCGTACTTCGCGGTCGTCGGCTTCCCCGAGTTCCTCGCGACGCGCGCCCTGCGGGACGCCATCCACCTCTTCATCGACTACCTGTTCGAGACGTGGCCGTTCCGGCAGGTGCTCATCGACGTCCCCGAGTTCAACCTGCAGGGGATCGAGCA
>JAAYBP010000113.1 GCA_012730075.1 Acidimicrobiales bacterium
CTGGCCGCCACCAGCGAGGCGTACCTTCGGGTCACGACCCCGGAGTAGGACCGGCCGACCCCGGACGTAGGCCCCCTCGGCCCGGCTGCGTAGCATCGGCGGTCCCATGGACCCCGTCGTCATCCTCTTCGTCCTCGCCCTCGTCGCGGCGGTCGTCGCCGTGGCCCTGGTGGCCCCGCGGGTCCGTCGCTCCGGCGGTCCCGAGCTGGAGCCGCCGGCGACCGGCGGCCGCACCGCCACCCTCGACCGCCCCGCCACCCCGCCGGCGGAAGCCGACGCCACCGTCGCCCCCGACGAGGCCGTCCCGACCGAGGTCGCCCCGCCGGAGACCGTCCCGCCGGAGACCGTCCCGCCGGTCCGGCCCACGTTCCGCGACCGCCTCGCCAAGGCGCGCGGCACCATGGCCGGCTACCTGGGCTCGGTGCTGTCGCGCTCGGGCGTCGACGCCGAGACGTGGGAGGACCTCGAGGAGGCCCTGATCCGCGCCGATGTCGGCGTCGGTTCCGCCACCGCCCTGCTGGACGCGGTGCGAGCCCGGGCGAAGGAGGAGGGAGTCGACACCTCCGAGGGCGTGCTCGAACTGCTCAAGGCCGAGACCAAGGCCCGGCTGGCGGTCGCCGACCGGACGCTGCACCACGAGGACGGCCGCACCAACGTGTGGCTGTTCGTCGGCGTGAACGGCGTCGGCAAGACCACCACGATCGGCAAGATCGGAAAGCGCGAGTCCGAACTGGGCCGGACGATCGTGATGGCCGCGGGCGACACGTTCCGCGCCGCGGCCGCCGAGCAGCTCACCACGTGGGCCGAGCGCTGCGGGGCGACGATCGTCCGGGGGGCGGAGGGTGCGGATCCGGGTTCGATCATCTTCGACGGCATCACCAAGGCCGCCGCCATCGACGCCGACCTGGTGCTGGCCGACACCGCCGGCCGCCTCCACAACAAGACCAACCTGATGGAGGAGCTGCGCAAGGTCCGCCGGGTCGCGGACCGCGACCCCGGCCACGTAAGCGAGACCCTGCTGGTCATCGACGCCACCACCGGCCAGAACGGCCTGGCCCAGGCCCGGGTGTTCACCGAGGCGGTCGAGGTGACCGGGGTGGTGCTGACCAAGCTCGACGGTTCGGCCAAGGGCGGGATCGTGCTCGCCATCCAGGAGGAGCTGGACATCCCGGTCAAGCTGGTCGGCCTGGGGGAGACCGCCGACGACCTGGTCGCCTTCGACCCCGACGAGTTCGTCGACGCGCTGTTCGCGACCGACTGACCGGGCGGCTCGCGACCGACCGAACGGGCGGCGTGGGCGGATGCGACCGCCTGACCTACGGTGGCCACCATGTGGCTACTCCGCCTGGCCTTCTCGCCGGTCAAGATCGTGCTCTTCGTCGCCCGCACCATGGGCTACAACCGCTTCCTGCTGTTCCTGCTCGGCGTGGCGGTGGGCCTGCTCTTCGCACCGATGACGGGCAACGAGCTGCGAGACCGCCTGCGTGAGCAGGTCGAGGCCCGCCTCGACGGCCTGAGCGAGCCGCCGGTGGTCGCCTCCGGCCTCGACACCGGCCGATAGCATCGACAGCCCATGTTCGACGCGCTAACCGACCGATTCGAAGGCATCTTCAGCCGCCTGCGCGGCAAGGGGCGACTCAGCGAGGACGACGTCGACGAGGTCCTGCGGGAGATCCGCCTGGCCCTCCTCGAGGCCGACGTCAGCTTCACCGTCGTCAAGGGCTTCGTCGCCCGGGTGCGCGAGCGCACGGTCGGGGCCGAGCTGTCCGCCGCCCTGAACCCGGCGCAGCAGGTCATCGACATCGTCCACCAGGAGCTGATCGCCACCCTCGGCGGCGAGACCCTCCGCATCACCTACGCCCCCAAGCCGCCGACCGTCGTCCTGATGGCGGGCCTCCAGGGCTCCGGCAAGACGACCACCTCGGCCAAGCTCGCCCGCTGGTTCAAGGCGCAGGGCCGCAACCCGATGCTCGTCGGCGCCGACCTGCAGCGGCCGGCCGCCATCGAGCAGCTCCGCACCCTGGGTCGCCAGGTCGACGTCCCGGTCGTGTCGCGCGACGACGCCATCGGCGGCGAGGGCGGCGACCCGGTCGAGGTCGCGTCCCGGGCGATCTCTGAGGCCCGGCGGCTCGGCCGCGACGTCGTCATCGTCGACACCGCCGGCCGCCTGTCGATCGACGCCGAGCTCATGGAGCAGGTGCGCCGCATCGCCGAGGTGACCCAGCCGCACTACACGTTCCTGGTCGTCGACGCCATGACCGGCCAGGACGCGGTGACCACCGCCGAGAACTTCCATGCCACCCTCGAGCTCGACGGTGTGATCCTCACCAAGCTCGACGGCGACGCCCGCGGCGGTGCCGCCCTGTCGGTGAAGGAGGTCGTCGGCCGCCCGATCGCCTTCGCCTCCAACGGCGAGAAGCTGGCCGACTTCGACCTGTTCCACCCCGACCGCCTCGCCGGGCGCATCCTCGGTATGGGCGACGTGCTCACGCTGATCGACAAGGCCAAGGAGCACTTCGACGAACAGCAGGCCGAGGAGGCCGCCGCCCGCCTGCTCGAGGGCCAGTTCACCTTCGAGGACTTCCTCGAGCAGATGCAGCAGGTGAAGAAGATGGGCCCGATCTCCGGCCTGATCGGGATGCTCCCCGGCGTCCCCAAGGAGCTGCGCAACCAGGAGATCGACGACCGGGAGCTGGGCCGGGTCGAGGCGATGATCACCTCGATGACCGTCGAGGAGCGGCGCCGCCCCGACATCATCGACGGGTCGCGCCGGGCGCGGATCGCGGGCGGCAGCGGGGTCAGCGTCACCGAGGTGAACGCGCTGCTCGACCAGTTCCGCCAGATGCAGAAGATGATGAAGGGCTTCGGCATGGCCCCCCGCCGGAGCAAGAAGGGGAAGAAGGGCAAGAAGGGCGGTGGGCGCACCACGCCCAAGGGCGGTCGCCCCAACGCCGCCAAGGGCGGTAAGGGCAAGGGCGGTCCCGGACTGCCCGGACTGCCCGGCGATCCGCTCGGCACCGGTGGCCCCGGGGGCGACGGCGGGTTCCGCCTGCCGGGCCTCTAGCCCGTCCGGGCCCGACCGCCGGGGTCGAGCCCGCCCGCGCACTTGCCCGTGTAGCGACCGAACGGGCACCATGGCAGACCGACCGAACCCGGCGACGGACGACCGCGACCGGCGATTCGACAGACGACAGAGAGAGAACCGAACGTGGCCGTGAAGCTCCGCCTCATGCGGATGGGCAAG
>JAAYBP010000114.1 GCA_012730075.1 Acidimicrobiales bacterium
AGCTGGGCCAGGGCGAGCTTCGTCTTCTCGCCGCCCGACAGCGTGCCGGCGTCCTGGAACACCTTGTCGCCGGTGAGCCCGAACATGCCGAGCAGGGCGCGCAGCTCGCTCTCGCTCTGGCCGGTCGCGGCGTCGCGGAGCTGGTCGATCAGGTTGCGGTACGGGTCGAGCCCCTCGTGCTCCTGGGCGTAGTAGCCGGCGACCACGCCATAGCCGAGGGTCACCCCGCCGGTGGTCGGCTCCTGGACCCCGGCGACGCAGCGCAGCAGCGAGGTCTTGCCCGCACCGTTGAACCCCATGATCACCATGCGCTCACCCCGGCCGAGGCTGAACTCGACGTCGCGGAACACGTCCATCTCCCCGTAGCTGACCGACAGTCCGTCGACCTCGAGCACGGTGCGTCCGGCGTGGGGCGGGTCGGGGAAGCGGTAGTGCGCGGCGCGCTGCTCCTTCGGACCGTCGGTGCCCGACGCCTCGATGCGGGCGATCCGCTTCTCGAGGCTGTGGGCCATCGCCGCCTTGGTGGCCTTGGCGCCGAAGCGGTCGACGATCGTCTGGAGCCGGTCGACCTCCTTGGCCCGGGCGGCGGCCTCCTTGCGCAGCCGGACCTCGTCGGCGGCGCGCTGCTTGCGGTACTGGCTGTAGGTGCCCTTGTACTCGTGCATCGTGCCGGTGTCGTCGTGGCCGTCGCGGTCGAGGTGGATCACGCGGGTGATCGCCTCGTCGAGCAGGTCTAGGTCGTGGCTGATCACGAGCAGGCCGCCCCGATAGCGGCGCATGTGGTCGAGGAGCCACTCCTTGGCGTCGGTGTCGAGGTGGTTGGTCGGTTCGTCGAGGAACAGCAGGTCGCTGACGGCGAAGAGGAGGCGGGCCAGCTCCACGCGGCGCCGCTCGCCGCCGGAGAGGGCGGTGAGGGGGAGGTCGAGGCGGTCGTCGCCCAGGCCGAGGCCGGCCCCGAGGCGCCGGGCCTCGCTCTCGGCCTGGTAGCCGCCCTCGATGCGGAAGCGCTCCTCGGCGCGGGAGTAGCGGGCGACGGCTCGCTCGGAGGGGTCCTCCTCCATGGCGACGCGCAGCTTCTCCATGCGCTCGATCGCCTCGTCGACGCCGCGGCCCGACAGCACGTGGTGGAGGCCGGTGCGCTCGTCGGGCACCCCGTCGAGGCGGGGGTCCTGGGGCAGGTAGCCGAGGCCGCCGTCGCGCCGGACCTGCCCTCCGGCCGGCTCGGTCGCGCCACCCAGGACCTTGAGCATCGTCGTCTTGCCGGCGCCGTTGCGGCCGACCAGGCCGACCTTGTCGCCGGCGCGCACGGTGAGGTCGACGCCGTCGAGCAGGACGGTGCCGCCCACCTCGACCTTGAGACCCCGGACCGTCAGCACCCGACGAGGCTGCCACGTCCGCCCCCCATCCCCGAAGGCGGTTCGCCGCGGTCCGCCGACCGGCGATTCCCGACGGGCGGTTCCGCCACCCGGGCGGCGGGGCCGACGTAGCGTGCCGCCGTGGTCGACCTGCTGCCCTTCCCCGCCCAGCCCGACGAGGTGCCCTGGCCGACCGAGGTCTGGCCCCGCGCCGAGGTCCTTTCGGAGGCCCGCCCCGCCGAGGTCGAGGCGATCGTCGACCGGCTGCTCGGCCCCGACGCCGACCCCGCGGTCGGCCACACCAACGCGGTCGCGGTCGTCCATCGCGGCCGCCTCGTCGTCGAGCGCTACGGCGAGCGCGAGATCACCCCGCTGACCGAACTGGCGGGCGTCGAGCCCGGTCCGATCACGCCCGAGGAGCCGCTCGGGTCGTGGTCGATGGCCAAGAGCCTGTGCCACCTGGGGGTGGGGGTCGCCGTCGCCGAGGGCGTGGTCGACCCGACGGCGCCCGTGCCGGTGCCCGAGTGGGAGGATCCCGACGATCCCCGCGCCGCGATCACCTGGGACGACCTCCTGACGATGCGGCCCGGCCTCGCCTGGACCGAGGTGTACGAGGGCTTCGACGCCGACGGCCTGCCCGACGTGGTCGCCATGCTCTACGGCGACGGCGCCGCCGACATGGCCGCCTTCGCCGCCGCCAAGCCGCTGTACCACCGGCCCGGGACGCCGGCGGCGTTCACGTACTCGTCGGGCACGACGAACATCGTCCAGCGCGCCCTCCAGACGGTGCTCGGCCTCGACGGCGACGGCGCCCTGGCGTGGCTGCGCGAACGGGTCCTGTCCCCGGTGGGCGTCACCAGCTTCGCCGGTGACCTCGACGGCGCGGGGACCTGGGTGGCCTCGTCCCACGCCCGCATGACCACGCCGGACTGGCTGCGCGTCGGCCTGCTCGTGCTGCGGGGCGGCGCGTGGGACGGCGTCGAGGTGGTGCCGTCGCCCTGGATCGACCACGGCCGCACGCCGCGCTCGCCCCACGAGGACATCCTCCACGGCGCGCACTGGTGGGCCCGCCCCGACCGCGCCGACGGCACGTTCATGGCCCACGGGTTCGAGGGCCAGCGGCTGATGATGGTGCCCGCCCGCGACCTGATCGTGTTCCGGTCCGGGCGCACGCAGTCCGACGGCATCCCGGCCCTCAACCGCCACCTCCTCGACCTCGTCGACCGCTTCCCGACGTCGACCTGAACCCGCAG
>JAAYBP010000115.1 GCA_012730075.1 Acidimicrobiales bacterium
GGTTCGACGGGATGGGCTCGCCCCCGGCGGTCCGCGACATCGGCGTCCGCGACGGCCGGGTCGTCGCCGTGTCGGCCTCCGAGCTCGACGCCGACGGCTGCCCCGAGGTGCTCGACGCCGCCGGCCGGTGGGTGACCCCCGGCTTCGTCGACATCCACACCCACTACGACGCCGAACTGCTCGGCGCACCCGGCCTCGGCGAATCGATCCGCCACGGGGTGACCACCGTGCTGGTCGGGTCGTGCTCGCTCGGCACCGTCCACGTCGACGCCGAGGACGCGGCCGACCTGTTCAGCCGGGTCGAGGCCGTGCCCCACGAACACGTCCTGCGCCTGTTGCAGGAGAACCGCTCCTGGCACGACGCGGCGAGCTACGTCGAGGCCCTGGAGCGCCTGCCCCTCGGCCCCAACGTCATGTCGCTCCTCGGCCACAGCGACGTCCGCGCCGCGGTGATGGGCCTGGGTCGCTCCACCGAGGATGGCGTCACCCCGACCGAGGCCGAGATGCGTCGCATGGAGGAGCTGCTGGTCGAGGCGCTCGACGCCGGGTTCGCCGGGCTGTCCGAGCAGCGCAACCCGTGGGACCGCCTCGACGGCGAGCGCTTCCGGTCGCGCACCCTGCCGTCGACCTACGCGGGGTGGAAGGAGTACCGGCGGCTGCACCGGATCCTCCGCGACCGGGATCGGGTGCTCCAGTCGATCCCCAACCTGACCACGCCGACGGCGATCCTGCCGTACCTGTTCGAGTCGATGGGCCGGGGCCGTAGCCGCGCCCTGCGGACGAGCTTCCTCACCGCCGCGGACGTGAAGTCGAACCCGCTGACCCGCCACATCTTCGGGCCGCTCGCCCGGTTCACGAACGGCGTCGGCGGGGGCGACTTCCGGTGGCAGCACGTGCCCGCACCGTTCAAGGTGTACGCCGACGGCATCGACCTCGTCGTGTTCGAGGAGTTCGGCGCCGGGGCCGAGGCGCTCCACCTGAAGGACAACGCCGCCCGCCGCGAGCTGATGGGCTCGGCCGACTACCGGACCCGGTTCCGTCGCGACCTGGAGAACCGGTGGGCGCCGAAGGTGTGGAACCGGCGCCTCGACGAGGTCCACATCGTCGACTGCCCCGACCCGTCGGTCGTTGGTCGCACGGTCGCCGAGGTAGCCGAGACCCGGCCGACCGACGCCATCGACACGTTCCTCGACCTCCTGATCGAGCACGGCCCGGCGCTGCGCTGGTGGACCGTGATCTCCAACGACCGGCCCGGGCCGCTCGACGAGCTGAGCGCGCTGCCCGAGGTGCAGATCGGCTTCGCCGACTCGGGCGCCCACCTCCGGAACATGGCCTTCTACAACTTCGGCCTGTACCTGCTCTACCGGGTGCGGGAACGCGGCTTCATGCCGATCGAGCGGGCGGTCCATCGGATCACGGGCGAGCTGGCCGACTGGTTCGGCGTCGACGCCGGCCGCCTCCGGGTCGGCGACCGGGCCGACATCGTGGTGATCGACCCCGAGGGCCTCGACGAGTCGGTGACCGAGCACCACGAGGCGCCGATGGAGTGCTTCGGCGGCCTGACCCGCATGGTCAACCGCAACGACCGCGCCGTCACCGCCGTCTACGTCGCCGGCAACCGGGTCTTCGGCGACGGCGCCTACACCGACGTGCTCGGCACGCGCCGCACGGGCCGCTTCCTCCGCGCCGGCGAACCGGCCGGCCAGGTCGACCCCGCCACCGTGCCCGCCGCCGGCGTTACATCTGGGGTCTGACCCCAGATGTAACAGACGCATCGACCGTTACATCTGGGGTCTGACCCCGGATGTAACGGTCACAGCCACTTGGCGGGGTTGAGGAGGTCGAACGGGTCGAGGGCGGCCTTGATGGCACGGCTGACGTCGAGGACGTCCGGGCCGAGCTGGTCGCGGAGGTGGCGGGCCTTGAGCGTGCCGACGCCGTGCTCGCCGGTGACGGTGCCGCCGAGGGCGAGGGCCGCCGCCATCACCTCGTCGAACGCGAGGTGGGCGCGCGCGACCGCGTCTTCGTCGGTCGGGTCGAAGCACACGAGCGGGTGGAGGTTTCCGTCGCCGGCGTGGCCGATGACCGGGATCGAGGTGGCGCGGCGCTCCGCGATGGCGGTGACGGCCGCGACCAGGTCGGGCAGGAGCGGGACCGGCACGCCGACGTCCTCGATCATGACCGTGCCCTGCCGCTCGACGCACGGGATCGCCATGCGGCGGGCGGCCATCAGCATCTCGCCCTCCTCGGGGTCGTCGCCCACCGCCACGTAGGTCGCGCCGGCCCGGCGGAACGCGTCGGCGACCAGGTCGGCCTCGTGGGGCGCGCCGTCGACCTGGGCGAGCAGCAGGGCGCCGACACCGGGATCGAGGCCCATCGGATGAACCCGTTCCACCGCGGCGACCGCGGCGCCGTCCATCAGCTCCAGCGCGGCGGGCCGGCAGGCGGCGATCGTCGCGCTCGTGGCCACGCCGGCCGCCACCACGTCGGCGAACGTGCCGACGATCGTCGTCGCGGGCGGGGGCGCGGGGCGCAGGCGCAGGGTCGCCTCGGTGATGACGCCCAGGGTGCCCTCGGAGCCGACGAACAGCCGCTTGAGGTCGAGGCCGGCGACGTCCTTCACGGTCGAGCCCCCGAGGCGCAACGCCCGCCCGTCGGCCAGCACGACCTCCAACCCGAGCACGTAGTCGGTCGTTACCCCGTACTTCACGCAGCACAGGCCGCCCGCGTTGGTGGCCAGGTTGCCGCCGATCGAGCAGATCTCGAAGCTCGACGGATCCGGCGGGTACCAGAGGCCGTGTCCGCGGGCCGCCGCCTTCAGCTCGGCGTTCAGGAGGCCCGGCTGCACGGTGGCGGTCATGGCGTGCGGGTCGATCGTGACCGCCCGCATCCGCTCGGTCGTGAGGACGATGCCGCCGTCGATCGCGCTCGCACCGCCCGACAGTCCCGTGCCCGCGCCCCTGGTCACCACCGGGACGCGGTGCGCGGCGGCGACGCGCAGCGCGGCCTGGACGTCGCCGGTCGACCCGGCCCGGACGACCGCGACCGGCATCCCCGCCGCGGCGGTGGCCGCCCGGTCTCGTCGGTAGCCCTCGATCACGTCGGGGTCGACGACGACCGACCCCGACGGCAGCGCGTCGGCGAGGGCGCGGCGAACCGCCTCGGCGCGCATGGTGTCAGACACCTCTCGCGCGCCGCGTGACGGGTGGTCGGAGGCCGAGCCGCCGGGTGAGGTCGACCCGGCCGGCACCGCACCGCAAGCTCCGGGCGCAGCGAGGAATCCGTTCGGCGACGACGATCTCCATCCGCGCGACGAGTGTCCGACACCGAGCGCGCGCCGGGTGGGCGGGCACCGGCTAGCTGACGTAGAGCGGGGCTCCGACCTGCTCGAAGATGCCGGAGTCGAGCGTCGTCTGGAACGTCGACGGCCCCGCGGCCGCCCGCGCCGCGTCGAGCGCGGCGGCTTCCTCCGCGCCGCACGCGGCCGAGGGCGGGTCGATGTCGAGCCCGTCGATGTCGAAGCCGAGGTCCGCGTCCTGGATGTCGAACGCCAGGCTCCCCGCGATGTTCTGGGCCCGTCGGTTGCGTTCGGTGAGGAACCAGGTGGACGTCGGGAGGCCGGGACCCTCCGCGGCGGTGCCCATGAACCGCCACTGGAGGAAGCGGAGGATCGACGTGTGGTCGTACACGCGGTGGTCGACGAACCCCGGCAGGCAGTACGGCGACGCGAGGACGGTGGGGAGGCGGAACCCGGCCTGCCCGAAGTCGTCGGCGTCGTTCGAGCTGGCCCGGTCGTCGGCCAGGCGGGGCGGGGCCACGTGGTCGAAGAAGCCGCCCCACTCGTCGTAGGTGACGATGAACAGGCCCGACTCCCAGTGCGGCGACTCGACGAAGGCCTTGAACACCCGCTGGAGGAACCGCTGACCGGCCCGCACGTCGGCGAGGGGGTGGTCGTCCTCCTGGTTGGCGCCGAGGTAGGTCGGCTCGACGAACGTGACGTTCGGGAGCGTGCCCGCCGCGCAATCCTCGTAGTAGCGGGTGATCGGCGCGAGGAACGGGAGCATCGTCGACCCGAACAGGGCGACGAACGGGAGGTCGCTGTAGTAGTTGCGGGCGGGCACACCGAGGTCGCCGAGCTGGTGCCAGATGTTCCGCCACGAGTACCCACCGGACGGGACGGAGTTGTTCTTCAGGCCGCCCGACTGACCGGAGTGGAGGTAGGCCCGGTTCGGGTAGGTCGGGCCGAGGACCGACGCGTGCGAGTGGTCGAGCGCGGTGAACCGCTGGGCCAGGTGGGCCGAGAAGGGGAGGTCGCCGCGCTCGTAGAAGCCGATCGCGAGCTCGTCGTTGCCGGTGCCCGTGCCGAGGAACCCCCGGTCGCGCTGGGCCCGCCCCGCGTTCCAGCTGTGGCCCGGGTCGCCGAAGCCGCAGCCCCGCCACGGGTTGGAGTGGTCCGGGTCGGTCACGAGGCGCTGCGTCGTCACGTCGCCGTTGGGCCCGGTGTAGGTCTCCTGCTGGCTGCCGACCACGTGGAACAGGTCGCCGTAGCGGGAGCGGCCGGTCTCGAGGAAGTCCTCGTCGGTGGCCATCCAGCCGAGGTAGTGGTCGAAGGACCGGTTCTCCATCATCACGACCACGACGTGGGTGATCGGGCAGTCGCGCCCCGCGTGGTCGAGCAGGCGGTCGGTGCCCGACGGGATCCCCACCGGCGGGGCGTACTGGCAGCCCGTCAGTCGGGGCAGGATCAGCGCCGCGCCGCCCGCCATGCCCGCCGTCTTCAGGAACCGGCGTCGGTCCATACCTGCCATGTAGAGGCCCCCTGTTTCGTGGATCGGACGCATCTTCGCCGCTCGGGGCGTCCGGTGCACGGCGGGGGTGGTGGTGGTAGACCGCGGCCATGGCCCTCGCCGACGAGACCCGATGGATGGACGCCACCGACCAGGCCGAGCTGGTCCGGTCGGGGGAGGTCACGCCCGTCGAGCTCCTCGACGCCGCGGTCGAGCGCATCGAGCGGCTCGACCCGGCGATCGGGGCGCTCACGTTCCGCTGGTTCGACGAGGCGCGCGACCTCGCCGCCTCGCCCGATCTACCCGACGGGCCGTTCCGGGGGGTGCCGTTCCTCCTGAAGGACCTCCACGCCCACTGCGCCGGTCGCCCGCTGTCCAACGGCAACGCCGCCCTGGCCGAGGCGGCGCCGCGGTCGAAGGTCGACACGACGATCGTGGCGCGCTTCGCCGCCGCCGGGCTGGTGATCGCCGGACGCACCAAGTCGTGCGAGCTGGGGTCGCTCCCGACGACCGAACCGGTCGCGTGGGGTCCCACCGCCAACCCGTGGGACCTCGGCCGCATCGCCGGCGGGTCGAGCGGCGGGGCCGCGGCCGCGGTGGCCAGCGGCATGGTCCCGGTCGCCCACGCGTCCGACGGCGGCGGCAGCATCCGGATCCCCGCGTCGTGCAACGGCCTCGTCGGCCTGAAGCCGAGCCAGGGCCGGATCTCCCTCGCCCCGTTCCGGGACGAGACGGCGCTCGGCGTCGAGCTGTGCGTCAGCCGCACCGTGCGCGACACCGCCGCCCTCCTCGACGCCGTGCGCGGTCCCGGCGTCGGCGACACCGTGATCGCCCCGGCACCCGACCGGCCCTACGTCGAGGAGCTGGGCGCCGACCCCGGCTCGTTGCGCGTCGGCTTCCTCGACCACCACCCGCAGGGCGCGGCGATCGACGCCGAGTGCACCGCCGCCGTCGGCGTCGCCGCGCGCCTGCTCGAGGGTCTCGGTCACCGGGTCGAGGCCGGGCACCCCGAAGCGCTGGAGGACCCGACCGTGACCGGCCAGTTCCTCGCCCTCTGGGCGGTCGGGATGGCGATGGGCCTGAAGGGCTGCGGCGAGATGATCGGGCGGGAGCTGACCGAGGA
>JAAYBP010000116.1 GCA_012730075.1 Acidimicrobiales bacterium
CCGAGATCCTCACCTGGGCCAAGGACCGCATGGCGAAGTTCAAGCTGCCGCGCTCGATCGACTTCGTCGACGCCCTCCCCCGCGAACCCAACGGCAAGTTGATCAAGCGCAAGCTCCGCGACCCGTACTGGGCCGACCACGACGCCAACATCTGACGCCCGACCGCGACGGATCGCAGGCTGCTCGGACGTTGACTCCTCGGTGGGGATGCACCCCACCGAGGAGTCCGCACCCGCACCGATCCGTCGGTGGAGAGAAGGGGGTCCCCTGCGTGACCACGGCGACCGTCACGGTGGTGTTCACCGACATGGTCGGCTCGACCGGTCTCCTCACGCGCGTCGACCCGTCGGTGGCCGAGTCGATCCGAGGCGAGCTGTTCGACCTCCAGCGGGCCGCGGTCTCCCAGCACGGCGGCACCGAGGTCAAGACGATGGGCGACGGCATGCTCGCCACCTTCACGAGCGCCGCCGAGGCCGTCGAGGCCGCGGTCGCCGCCCAACAGCGGATCGACGCCCGCAACCGGCGCGCCGAGCACCCGATCCGCATCCGGATCGGCATCTCGACCGGCGAGGTGGAGACCGACGGCGACGACGTGTTCGGTACGCCCGTCGTCGAGGCGAGCCGCCTGTGCGACCGGGCCGACCCCGACGGCATCCTCCTGGCGGCGATCGTGCGCCTCGTCGCCGGGGCCCATCTCGACCACCCCCTCGAACCGGTCGGCGCCCTGCGACTGAAGGGCCTCGAGTCGCCCGTCGACGCGTGCTCGGTCGCGTGGGCCCCGCTGCGCGGCGAGTCGGTCACCGGCGTCCCGTTCCCGGCGCGCCTCGCTCGCCACGCGTCCGCTCCGTTCGTCGGCCGGCGCGAGGAGACCGCCCGGCTCGCCGACCTCTGCGACCGCAGCGACACGGCGTCGCAGCGGTGCCTCGCCGTCGTCGCCGGCGAGCCCGGGATCGGCAAGACGACCCTCGTCGGCCGGGCCGCCGCCACGGCCCACGACGGCGGGGCGATCGTGGCGTTCGGCCGCTGCGACCTGGCCGGCACCGCACCGTTCGGGCCCTGGCGGGAGGCCCTGGGCGAGCTGGCCGAGCACGGCGCCGTCGACCCGGACGCGGTGGCCGCCCTGCTCGACATCGGCGGCCCGGCGGCCGGCGACGGCGAGGCGGCGCGCCACGCCCTGTACCGCGCGGTCACCGCCGAGCTCGACCGGGCGGCTCGCGAGGCGCCGATCATCGTCGTGCTCGACGACCTCCACTGGGCCGACGCCCCGTCGATCCGCCTGCTGCGCGAGGTCGTGAGCGCGCCCACGCCCAGCCGACTGATGGTGATGGGCACGTTCCGCGACCGCGAGACCCCGGCCGATCACCCCCTCACCGCGGCGATCGGTGCCCTGCACCGCGAGATCGAGGTCCACCGCCTCGACCTGGACGGCCTCGACGACTCCGACGTGGTCGACCTGTTCGAGGCGATCGTCGGACGTCGGGCCGACGACGCCGGGCGCACCGTGAGCGGCGCCCTCCGGGCCGAGACCCGCGGCAACCCGTTCTTCGCCATCGAGCTGCTCCGCCACCTGGACGAGACCGGCGCCATCGAGTCCGCGCTCGACACCGACGGCCGGGCCGCATCGATCGTCGACCACGGCATGCCCGAGCGGGTCCGTGAGGTCCTCGCCCAACGCATCGCCAGCGTCCCCGAGGACGCCCAGACCGCGCTCCGCACCGCGGCCGTGCTCGGCCAGAGCTTCGACCTGGAGGTCCTGGCCCGGATCCTCGACCAGCGGCCCGACCGGCTCCTCGACGTCCTCGAACCGGCCGAGGAGCGAGGCCTGATCGTCGCCACCGGACCCGACACCTTCACCTTCGCCCACGCCCTGATCGCCCGGGCCCTCTACGAGGCGCTCTCCCCGGTGCGGCGCGCCCGCACCCACCGGGCCGCGGGCGAGGCCCTGACCGCGCTGGCGGGCACCGGGACCGGCCCCCACAGCGCGAGCCTCGCCCTCCACTGGGAGGCCGCCGCCCTACCCGACCCCGCGCCCGCGATCGCGGCCGCCCGGCGCGCCGGCGACCACGCGATGACCCGCCTCGCTCCCGAGGAGGCCCTGCGCTGGTACCGACGCTGCCTGGCCGAAGTCCGCGACGCCGGCGAGGGCCACGAGGTCGAGGAGGGTCGGGCGCTGGCCGGGCTGGGCGAGGCGCAGCGCCAGCTCGGCCTGTCCGAGTACCGGGCGACGCTCGTCCGCGCCGGGGCGAGGGCCCGGGCGGTCGGGGACGACGAGGCGTTGATCCACGCCGCGCTGGCCACCAACCGGGGCGCGCTGACCACCTCGATGGGCAACGTGGCCGACGACGTGATCGACCTCATCGCCACCGCCGCCCGGGCGGTCGAAGGCGAGGGGTCGATCCGGGAGGCCAGGCTCCTCGTCTGCCTCGCCATCGAGCACGCCGGCGTCGACGTCGAGCAGGCCTTCGAGGTGGCCGCCAGAAGCGTCGAGATCGCACGCGGCACCGGCGACCCGACCACCATCACCTCGGTGTGCGGCCGCGCCGCCTTCGCCGCGTGGGGGCCCGCCCACCAGGACGAGGCCCGGCGGTGGTCCGCCGAGGCGATGGCGCGCCTCGACGAGGTGACCGAACCGCTCGTGCGCATCGAGGCGGTCAACCAGGCCCTGGTCAGCAGCCTCGTCGACGCCGACGTCGAGACCTTCGACCGGCTCCTCCCGCGAGCCGAGGCGCTCCGCGACCAGATGGGGCTCCCGTACTACTGGTGGACCACCTCCTTCCACCGGGCGATGCGGGTGATGGTCACCGGCGACCTCGAACGGGCCGAGGCCGCGTCCGAGCTGGCCCTCCAGCGCGGCGAGGCCTGCGAGCAGCCCGACGCCGTGCTCTTCTACGGGGCCCAGCTCATCGCCATCCGCTTCTACCAGGGCCGCCTCGCCGAGCTGGTCGACCTGGTCGACGTCGTCGCCGACGAGCGCCCGCGCCTCGTCGTACTCGACGTGGTCCGCAGCGTCGCCCGCATGGAGGCCGGCGACCTCGACGCCGCCCGGGAGGGGATCGGGCCGTCCCTGATCCGCCGCCTGCCCCGCGACCGCACCTGGACCTCGGCCCTGGCGCTCGCCACCCAGATCGCGGTCCGGCTCGACCTGCCCGACGAGGCCACCGACCTTTACCGGCTGCTCCTCCCCTCCGCCGACCTGCTCCCCACCACCGGCGCCACCGCCTTCGAGCTGAGCCACGCCAGCCTCGGACGCCTCGCGACGACGATCGGCCGCTACGACGAAGCCGAGCGCCACTTCGCCGAGGCCGAGCGGGTGCACCTGGCCATGGGCGCCCGGCACTTCACCGCCCGGACCCGGGCGGGCTGGGCGGCGATGCTCCTTCGCCGCGACGCCCCGGGCGACCGCGCCCGCGCCGAGGTGCTCAGCCGGGCCGCCCTCGAGGACGCGACCGCCCACGGCTACGGCGTCGTGACCGCCGAGGCCGAGACGGTCCTCGCCGCGCTCGCCCGGCGCCCGGTCGGAAGCTGAGCCGCCCGGCGATCCGGCCCCTGGCCGGACTCGGCGCGGTGCGACGAGACCATCCTCCGCCCCGCGCGCCCGATGCGCCGGGGGGTTCAGTCGAAGGCGGGGTCCTCGTGACGGGTGCGCTTCAGCTCGAAGAAGTGCGGGAAGCCCGCGAGCAGCACGGCGCCGTCCCACACCCGACCGGCCTCCTCGCCACGGGGGATCCGGCTGAGCACCGGCCCGAAGAAGGCGATGCCGTTGACGTGGATCGTCGGGGTGCCCACGTCGTCGCCGACCGCGTCCATCCCGGCGTGGTGGCTGGCGCGCAGCTCCGCGTCGAGGCGGTCCGAGTCGTAGACGTCCTGCAGGGCCGGGTCGAAGCCCAGCTCGTCGAGGGTCTCCTTCACGAGGGTCGGCAGGTCGTCGTGGCCGCGCCCCTCGGTGTGGATACGACCGCCGAGGGCGGCGTAGTACGCGGCCAGGCCGGCCTGCCCGTGCTCCGCCTCGACCGCGATCGCCACCCGCACCGGACCCCACCCCTGGTCGAGCAGGTCGCGGTAGTCCTGAGGCAGCTCGTCGCGGCCCTCGTTCAGCACCGACAGGCTCATCACGTGGAACGTGACGTCGATGTCGCGCACCCTCTCCGCCTCGAGGATCCAGCGGGAGGTGATCCAGCACCAGGGGCAGAGCGGGTCGAACCAGAAGTCGACGCGGTCTCGAGCGGACATGGGA
>JAAYBP010000117.1 GCA_012730075.1 Acidimicrobiales bacterium
ATCGGCTGCGGAGGCGTGGGGCTCAACGTGATCCAGGGCGCACGCATCGCCGGCGCCGGGCGCATCATCGCCATCGACAAGTTCGCCTCGAAGCTGGCGATGGCCGAGCAGTTCGGCGCCACCGACACGGTCAACCCCGACGACGGCGACGCGGTCGCCCAGGTGCTCGGGCTCACCGGCACGGGCGTGAACAGCGCCTTTGAGGTGATCGGCCTCGAGCCCACGATCATGCAGGCGATCAACATGGCCCGGCCCGGCGGCGAGGCGATCATCGTCGGCGTGCCCCGCCTCGACGTCATGCTGTCGCTGAACGCCGCCTTCACCTTCCTGTACCTGAGCAAGACGGTGAAGGGCTGCTGGTACGGATCGTCCGACGTGCAGAGGGACGTTCCCAAGCTCATCGAGCTCTGGCAGAATGGCGACCTGAAGCTCGATGAGCTCATCAGCAAGGAGATCTCGGTCGAGGACGTGAACGGAGCCTTCGAGGCGATGGAAGCGGGCGAGGTGGCCCGCTCCGTCATCCGTCACTCCCACTAGACCGTGGCGAGGCCTGGGTCCCGGGGTCACCCCCTCCCCCCGCCCCCGGGACCCGGGCCCGCCCGGACACGCTGAGGCCGACCCGGACCTCGGCGAGTCCACGCCGCCCGCGGCGCGTCCGACCCCGCCCGCCGCCCGGCGCCCCGGATACCGTCTGCCGATGGCCTCCCGACTCCCCGCGGCCGCCCGGCGACGGCAGCTCCTCGACGTCGCGCTCGCCGCCTTCGCGGAGGAGGGCTACGCGGGCGTGTCGATGGACCGGGTCGCCGAGGCGGCCGGCGTCACCAAGCCGGTGCTGTACCAGCACTTCGCGTCGAAGCGGGCGCTGTACCTGGAGCTGGTCGACGACGTGGCCGACCGGCTCGAGAGCGCGGTCGTGAAGGCCACCGCCGACGCCGCCTCCCCCCGCGAGCAGGTCGAGGCCGGGTTCCGCGTCTACTTCCGGTTCGTCACCGAGCACCGTGACGCGCACCGCCTGCTGTTCAGCACCGACTCGCGCCGCGACCACGAGCTGCTCGAGGCGGTGCTGCGCGTCGAGGCCACCTTCGCCCGCACGATCGCCGCGCTGATCGACGTGCCGGGCCTGTCCGACGACGACCGCCTGCTGCTCGGCCACGGCATCGTCGGCATCGCCGAGGTCACCAGCCGCCAGTCGGTCCGGTCGGGGCGGCCCATCGACCCCGACGCCACCGCCCACAAGGTCGCCAACCTCGCCTGGGCGGGCCTCCGGGGCATCCGCCGGCCCTGAGCCGGAACCCGCGCGCGGGACGTCCCCGCCGGGAGCATCATGGGGCGATGCCCCCCACCCGAGGACCACTCCACGACCTGGCCGAGGAGCACTGGGAGGACGTGCTCCGCGACAGCCCGACGCTGGCCACGTTCCTCGGCGACCGCCGCTTCGACCGCGAGATCGAGGACGTGTCGGCCTCGGCCGACGCCGATCGGGCCGCCCGCTGGCGCGAGCGCCGCGAGCGGGCGCTCGCCCTCGACCTCGACGACGCCCCGCTGGCCGACCGGGTCACCCGCGACCTCCTCGTCGAGGCGCTCGACGACGGCATCGGCCACGTCGAGCACCGGACGTTCGAGTTCCGCTACGACCAGATGGACGGCATCCACGCCGACCTGCTCGCGGTCGCCCCGCAGATCAACGCGCCGACGCCGCAGAAC
The DNA here is from genome assembly GCA_012730075.1 of Acidimicrobiales bacterium. GTDB lineage: Bacteria > Actinomycetota > Acidimicrobiia > Acidimicrobiales > Iamiaceae > Iamia. Next base: position 1,705 of record JAAYBP010000117.1, read on the forward strand.
GCGACCGACCTCGTGGCGCGCCAGCGGCAGGTGGGCGACCTGCTCGACGCCGCCGTCGTGCGCTTCCGGGCCGGCCTCGACGCCGGGCGGCGGCCGCCCCGGATCGTCGTCGAGCGGGCCCTGAACCTCGTCGACAAGTACCTCGCCGGACCGCTCGACACCGACCCGTTCACCGCCTTCGCCGGGCCGCCCGAGTGGGACGGCGAGGCGGCGTGGCGCGACGAGCTGCGCGACGCCGCCGAGCGGGTCATCCGCCCCGCGTTCGCCCGCTACGGCGCCGCGCTCCGCGACGAACTGCTCCCGAACGCCCGCAGCGACGACGAGCCGGGCCTCGGCGCGATCGGCGAGGACGACGCCTACCGGTTCCTGATCCGCTCCCACACCGGCCTCGACCTGACCGCCGAGGAGATCCACGCGGTCGGGCTCGCCGAGCTGGAGGAGATCGACGAGCAGATGGTCGAGCTCGGCGCCCGGGCCTTCGGCACCTCCGACCTCGCCGGCGTGTTCCACCGCCTCCGCGACGACCCCGACCTCCGCTACGACGACGCGCGCCCCGACGAGCCGCTGGAGGACGCCCGCCGGTGCGTCGAGGCCGCCGCCGCCGTGATGGGCGACTGGTTCGGGCGGCTCCCGGAGAGCCCCTGCGACGTGAAGGCGGTTCCCGCGGTGATGGCCGCCGACGCCCCGGCCGCCTACTACTTCCCGCCCGCCGCCGACGGCAGCCGCCCGGGCGCCTATTTCGTGAACACCCACGACGCCGGCCAGCGGAACCGCTTCGAGACCGCCTCGGTCGCGTACCACGAGGCGATCCCGGGCCACCACCTCCAGCTCACGATCGCCACCGAGCTGACCGATCTGCCGCGCTTCCAGCGCTTCTCCACCGGCCACACCGCGTTCGTCGAGGGCTGGGCCCTCTACACCGAGCGCCTCGCCGACGAGATGGGGCTCTACCGCGACGACCTCGACCTGCTCGGGATGCTCGTCAACGACGCCTGGCGTGCCTGCCGCCTCGTCGTCGACACCGGGATGCACGCGCTCGGCTGGACCCGTCAACGGGCGATCGACCTGATGGCGGCCCAAATGCCGGTCGGGATCGACGAGATCGCCACCGAGGTCGACCGCTACATCGCCATCCCCGGCCAGGCCCTCAGCTACAAGATCGGCCAGCGGGAGATCGCCCGGCTGCGGCGCGAGGCCACCGAGGCGCTCGGCGACCGCTTCGACGTCCGCGGCTTCCACGACGCCGTGCTGGGCTCGTCGACGGTCAGCCTGCCGGTGCTGCGGACGATCGTCGCCGACTGGGTCGAGCAGCGGCGCGCCGCGTGACGAGGTGAGCGGAGGGCCGTCGACCGACGCCGTCGCCGCCGCGCTCGGCCTCGACCCGACCGGGGCGCGGCGGGTGCGGTCGGCGAGCCGGCAGGTCGTCGTCTTCCCGGCGTCGGGGGTCCGCACCTTCGCCGTCCCGGGCGAGCCGCCGACGATCGAGGTGTCGGTCGCCCGGCTGCTGGCCGACGCGGGCGTCGCCGCGACCCGCCTCCGCGGCGGCCCGGTGCCGGTCGACGGCTGGTGGGTCACCGCATGGGACGAGATCCCCCCACCCCCACCCCCACGCGACCCCGTCCCCGACGGCCCGGACTGCGCGAGCGGCCCGGAAGGCGCGGACGGCCCGGAAGGTGCGGACGGACACGGCCGGGGAACTACCGCCGGACCGGACGCCGCGGTGCTGGGCGGCCTGGCCCGGCGACTCCACGACGCCACCGCCCCCCTCGCCCCGACGGCGTCCGGGTCGTCGCCGGTCGCGCCGGCCGACCCGATCGCCGCGGCGGCCGAGCAGCTCGCCCTCGCCCGGGAGGCGGGCGCCGGACCCGCGCGCGACCTCGACTTCATGCTGGAGCGGGGCGCCGCGCTGGTCCAACGCTGGGAGCATGCGGTCGGGGAGGCGACCGGGGCGGGCCGCACCGCGCTGGTGCACGGCGACCTCCATCCCGAGAACGTCGTGGTCGGCGCAGACGGTCCGGTGCTGGTCGACCTGGAGCTCGCCGGTTGGGGACCGCCCGCCTACGACGCCGCACCCACCGCCGCGCTGGTGCGGTGGTACGGCCACCCGGCGGGCGACCGGGCCGCCTTCGACGCCGGGTACGGCGCGCCGCTGAGCGGGGAGGCGACGGCGGCGGGCCTGGACGAGGTCTGGGTGCAGTGGTCGACCGCGTGGGCGCTCGCCAACCGCCACCGGTCCCCCGCCGCCGACGACGAGGCCGCCGTCCGCGTCGAGACCCTCCGCACCGGCATCGCCCCCCGACCCTGGCGCCTCCGCTGACCCGCGTTACATCTGGGGTCAGACCCCGGATGTAACAACGGGCTTCTGTTACATCCGGGGTCTGACCCCAGATGTAACGACGCCGGATGTAGCGGTGGCGCGGAGGGCGGCGATGGCGGCGTCGGTGACGGCCTGGACGAACTCGGGGGTGGCCTCGCGGCGCTCGACGACGCGCCGGTAGGTGAACGGCCCGACGACGATCGCCATCGCGGTGCCCAGCTCCATCCCCGGGTCGATCTCGCCGCGGTGCTGGGCGAGCTGGATGATCGTGCGCAGCGGGCGGCGGCGCTCCTCGAGGACCGCCTCGACGACCTCGTCCATGCGGGGGTCGCGCGACGCGGCGTCGAGCAGGAGCGGCAGCAGGTCGGTGACCCGGCGCTCGCCCTCGCTGGACCATCGGTCGAACAGCGCCCGCAGGTCGGTGGCGAAGGAGCCGGTGTCGGGCGTCGGCTGCTCGGCGATGCACCCCCGACCGGCGGCGACGAGGAGGTCCTCGCGGCTGCCGAAGTGGCGGTAGATCGTCGACTTGGCCACGCCGGAGCGGGCCGCGACCTCCTCGATCGTGGTGCCCTCGATGCCCACTTCGAGCAGCAGCGCGGCCGTCGCCTCGACGACGGCACGGTTGGCGGCTTCGCTGCGAGGACGTCCCACGGGACCGCATCGTAGCGAAACGATCGCCGAACCCTCATCCGGATCCGCCCGATCGGTGTGTCAGATGTCATGCCATCCCAGGTAGGAAGGGGTTTTGCGACGGCATCACCATCAGGTACGTTCTGCGACGCTGTCGTAGCGAAACTCGCGAAGGTCCGGTGAAGGGTTCACCGGACGAGGAGGAACCCGTGGCCCACGCCCCCACCACCACCGAACCCGACCACGGGATCGATCCCGCCGTCCTCGCCCGCCGCTGGAAGATCCTGGCGGTGCTCTGCACCAGCCTGCTGATCGTCATCATCGGCAACACCAGCCTCAACGTGGCGCTGCCGACCCTCGCCCGTGAGCTCGACGCCTCGACCAGCCAGCTCCAGTGGATGGTCGACGCCTACTCGCTCGTGTTCGCCGGGCTGCTGTTCACCGCCGGCACGCTCGGCGACCGCTTCGGCCGCAAGGGCGCCCTCCAGGCCGGCCTGCTGGTGTTCCTCGTCGGCGCCGCCATCGCCACCGTCGCCGACTCGTCGGGCACGCTGATCGCGGCGCGCGCCGTGATGGGCATCGCTGCCGCCTTCGTCATGCCCTCGACCCTGTCGATCCTCACCAACGTGTTCCCGGCGCACGAGCGCCCCCGGGCCATCGCCATCTGGGCCGGCATCTCCGGCGGGGGTGCCGCCATCGGGCCGATCGCCTCGGGCTGGCTCCTGGAGCACTTCTGGTGGGGCTCGGTGTTCCTGATCAACGTCCCGGTCATCGCCGTCGCCCTGATCGCCGGCGCCGTCCTCGTGCCCCGGTCGAAGGACCCCGAGGACCTACCGCTCGACGTCGTCGGCGCCCTGTTCTCGATCGTCGGCCTGAGCGCCCTCGTCTACGGGATCATCGAGGGACCGCACCACGGCTGGACGTCGGGTCGGACGCTCGCCGTGTTCGGCCTGGCCGCCGCGTTCATCGCCGCCTTCGTCGCCTGGGAGCTGCGCGCGCGGTACCCGATGCTCGACCTGCGCCTCTTCCGCGATCGCCGCTTCAGCGTGTCGTCGGCGGGCATGTCGCTCACGTTCTTCGCCATGTTCGGGACGTTCTTCCTGGTCGCCCAGTACTTCCAGCTCGTCCTCGGCTACAGCGCCCTGGAGTCGGGCCTGCTCCAGCTCCCGATGGCGTTCATCATGATGACCGTCGCCCCGCAAGTGCCGAAGCTCGTCGGCCGGTTCGGTGCGGCCCGCGTCGTGCCGTTCGGCCTGACCGCAACCGCCCTCGGCCTCCTCGCCTTCTCCCAGGTGCGGGTCGACAGCTCGATCTGGTCGGTCTACTTCTCGATCGTCCCGCTCGCGCTCGGCATGGCGCTCACCATGACCCCGCTGACGACGCTGATCATGTCGTCGGTGCCCCTCGGCAAGGCCGGCGTCGGCTCGGCGATGAACGACACGACCCGCGAGCTCGGTGGAGCCCTGGGCGTGGCGATCCTCGGTTCGCTCGTCACCAGCCGGTACAGCAGCTCGCTCGCGCCCTACATCGCGTCGCTGCCCGACGAGGTGCGGTCGATCGCCGACGGCGGCCTCACCGGCGCCCTCGGCGTGGCCGAGCAGCTCGGCGAGGCGGGCGGCGGGACCGCCCTGGCCCACCAGGCCCAGGTCGCGTTCGTCGACGGCCTCGGGCTGGCCGCCATGTGCGGATCGGCCATGGTGTTCATCGCCGCCGCCGCCGCCTGGTTCCTGCTGCCCCGCGACGACGAGGCCACGACCGGCGCCACCGCCCTCGACCGGGCGGACGCCGACGCGACCACCGCCGACGCCCACCCGATCGACGCCGTGCTCGGCGACCTGGAGCCCAGCCCGCTCATCGACTGACGAGCCTCGACCGTGGCGCCCGGCCGAACGCGAGACCGAGCCGCCTCGCGGGCGCGGCCTCCGGCGGGGTGTGCGAGGGTGGGAACCCCACGCCGCCGCAGGGAGCGCCCATGAGCGACACCGCCGTCCGGACCGTCCTCGAACCCGAGGACGAGTACCCCCACGAACCGGATCCGGTCCCCAACTACAACGAGTCGATGTACCTCAACGCGTTCGACCTCGAGCGCGAGGTCGGCGGCTGGTTCCGCATCGGCAACCGGGTCAACGAGGGCTACGCCGAGGTCTCGGTGTGCGTCTACCTGCCCGGCGGGCGGGTCGGGTTCCTCTACGCCCGGCCGTCGATCGACACCAACGAGAAGATGGAGGCGGCCGGGCTGTCGATCGAGGTGGTGACGCCCTTCGAGCACCTGGAGGTGCGCTTCGACGGGAAGATCTGCGTCCTCGACGAGCCGGGCCAGATGGCGAACCCACGCCAGGCGTTCACCGACAACCCGTGGGTCGAGTGCACCGCCGCCCTCACGTTCCGCGGCGTGTCCCCCATGTACGGCGGGAGGCCGGTGGCCGAGGACGGCTCGGACCTCGCGCTCGACGCCGAGAAGAGCTTCAGCAAGGCGCACTACGAGCAGCACTGCGCGGTGACCGGCACGATCCAGGTCGGCGACGAGGTGCTGGAGATCGACGGCCTCGGCCTGCGCGACAAGTCGTGGGGCCCCCGCTACTGGCAGGCACTGTCGTGGTACCGCTGGCTCCCGATGGTGTTCGACGAGGACTTCGCCATGATGATCTCGGTCATCGGCGGCCACGTCACCGGCATGGTGCTCGAGGGCGACGAGTACCACCTGATCCGCTCGGGTTCGGTCGAGTCCGACTGGGACGACGACGGCTACCAGACCGCGATCCGCGCCCACGTCGAGACCGACACCGGTGCCTACGACGTCACCGGCGAGGTGATCTCCCTGATCCCGCTGCGCAACCGTCGAACCACACCCGATGGCGACGAGCTGCACACGCGCATCACCGAGGCGATGACCCGCTTCCGCTGCGGCGACAAGGTCGGCATCGGGATGAGCGAGTACCTCGACCAGATCGTCGACGGCCGCCCCGTCGGCTCCGACGTGCACTGAGCCCCCGGCGGGCCGCCGCCGTCACCCGCTGTCGAGGCCGGCCACGATCGCGGGGAAGCGGGGATCGTCGAACAGGCGACTGAACGCGGGATCGCCGGTCACCATCGCGGAGCCCGCGTGGCCGCGCTCGGCCGACCGGTGCAGCGACGACGCGACGCGCTCGACGTCGCCGGCGCGGGCCCAGGTGCGGGCCGCCTCGTACCAGCGGCGCCCGGCATCGGCGTCGTCGTGGGCGTCGGCCCGGATCTCCGCCACGCGGCCCGCTTCACCGACGTGGCCGCGGTCGATCAGCCGGGCGAGCAGGCGTTCGAGCGCGGCGGGGGCGCGGGCGTCACCGGACCCGACGAGGCCGAGGGCGACCGGACCGGCCAGGCCGCTCCCGGCCATCACCGCGTCGGCCACGGGAGGCACCGGCGCGTCGTCGAGTAGCCCGGCCACGAACCAGTTGCGGGCGGCGTCGGGCCGACCGTCGGCCGCGAGCAGCGAGCCGCTGAGGAGCATCGGCGCGTGGACCCCGAGCCGGGCCGCGACCGCCCGGGCGGTGTCGCGGTCGCCATCGGTCAGCGCGGCCCACGCCTGGTCGGCCGTCGGTGGGGCCGAGCGCTGGGCGCGGGCGTCGGCGCGGGCCTGGCGCGTCCACTCGCGGACCGGGTCGGCCGCGGCCCCGGTCCCGCGCTCGTCGAGGTACTTGTACGCGTTGTAGACCGCCACCGCGACGGCCATCAGCACCGAGATCGGCGACCACCCCAGCCGCCACACCAGGGCGGCCAGGCCGAGGCCGCTGATCACCGACGCGACCCGCGCCGGGCCCCGCCCGAAGAGGGTCTCGCACAGGCGGCCCCCGTCCATGGGCAGGATCGGCACCAGGTTGACGATCGACCAGACGAGGTTGACCCACCAGAGGAAGTACAGGATCGCGTCGGCCCACGGGTCGCCCGCGCCGACGCCCGCGTTCCACGCGACGAACGCCGGGATCCCGATCAGCAGGAGCGGCGGCACCGGCCCGGCCGCGCTGACGACGACGTCCTGCCAGCGGTGCTCGGGCGGTGCGCCCGACGTCAGCCCCCCGAGGCCCCAGAGGCGGATCGCCGCGGGCGAGCCGAACGCGCGGAAGGCGATGGCGTGGCCAAGCTCGTGGAACAGCACCGACACGAACATGACGCCGACGAAGCTGATGAGGTTCACCGCCCCGAGCCGGGACGCGACCACGACCGGCCACAGGAAGAAGTCCCAGCCGACGTGCACGGGGAAGCCGAAGATCCGGAAGTGGTACGGATGGCCGTGCTCGTCGTACCCCGGCATGCGCCCTCCTGGCGGCCCGGCGGGAACGGATCGCCGCACCCTCCACGGTCGTCGGGCGGCCGGCCGGGCGTCCCCGGGCGACCGCGTCCCCCCAGAGCATGGCCGACGCGGCCCCGCCGCGCCCGTCGCCCCTGCCCCCCGGGCGCCATCGCACCGGTCGGTCCGGTCGCCCGACCGAGCCGGTCGGCCCGGTCGACCCACCGGCCGGTCGGCACCCGGCGACGCATCGGACCCGCGCCCGCCGGTACGGTCTCGCCGTGCGCATCGACATCGGGGACGGGGTCCGGCTATACGTGGACGTCGACGGTCCGGGCCTGGTGCCCGACGGGCCGACGATGGTGGAGCGGCCGACCGTCGTTCTCCTCCACGGCGGACCGGGGCTCGACCACTCCAGCTACAAGGCCCGAACCGCCATCGACCTGACCGACGTCGCCCAGGTCGTGTTCTACGACCACCGCGGCCACGGCCGCAGCGACCGCCGCGCCCCCGACGAGTGGCGGCTCGACGTGTGGGCCGACGACATCGTCCGCCTGTGTGACGCGCTGGAGATCGAGCAGCCGTACGTGGTCGGCGCGTCGTTCGGCGGGATCGTCGCCCAGCGCTACCTCGCCCGCCATCCCGGCCACGCCGCCGGGGTGGTGCTCGCGTGCACGACCCCGCGCTTCGACGTCGACGTGATGGTCGCCACCTTCGAGCGGGTCGGCGGCCGGGCCGCGGCGGACGCCGCACGCGACTTCTGGACGCTCGGGCCCGAGGCGCTCGGCCCGTACCTCGAGCACTGCATGCCGCTCTACAGCGTCGACCCCGGCGACCCCGAGGCGGTCGGGCGCATCGTGATGAACCTCGAGCTGCTCGCCCACTTCCAGTCCGGCGAGCAGACGACGCTCGACCTGGCGCCGAGCCTGGCCACGGCGACCGGGCGGGTGCTGGTCCTCGGCGGCGACCTCGATCCGGTGTGCCCGGTCGAGATGAGCGAGGAGATCGTCGCCGCCCTGAAGGGGGCCGACGTCACCTTCGAGCGGGCGTCGGGCGCCAGCCACAACGACGTGATCCCGCGGTGCGAGGCGGCGATCCGCCGGTTCGTCACCGGGGTGGAGTGAACTCCGCCACGGTGCGCGGCTCCGACTCCTCCATTTCTTCCGCTCTCGCGTAGAGTAAATCGGGACGACGGACGAGGAGGAGCGATGGACGTCGATCTGCCCCGGTGGCGCGACCGCGATCTCGACTCGGTCGAGGAGATCGCCGAGATGGTGCGACGGTTCTACGCAGACGTCGTGCAGGACCCGCTGCTGGGTCCGATGTTCGACGACGTGGCCCAGGTCGACTGGTCCGAGCACCTGCCGAAGCTCACCGCGTTCTGGTCGCGGATCCTGCTGTCGGTGCCCGGCTACGAGGGCAACCCGCTGCGGGCCCACTCCCTCGTCCACGCCCAGGCGGCGTTCACCGACGCCCACTTCCAGCGCTGGCTCGATCTGTTCATCGACACCGTCGACGTGGGCTGGCACGGCCCCCGCGCCGAGCACGCCAAGGTGTTCGCCCAGCGGGTGGCCGAGGTGCACGCGCGGGCGCTGTCGCGGCCGGCGGGGCTGCGGCTCGTCGCGGGGTAGTCGATGGGCATCACCGGCTGGAGCCTGGTCCGGTTCCTCCACGTCACCGCCGCCATGGTGTGGGTCGGCGGCCAGATCCTCTTCTCCGGGGTCGTGATCCCGGCGGTCCGCTCCTCGGCGCCGCCCGAGACCTTCGGGCCGATCGCCCGGGCGGCGGGTACCCGCTTCGGGGTGCTCGCCAACTTCGTGGTCATCCCGACCCTCCTGGCCACCGGGCTCGCCCTCGCCTACCACCGGGGGGTCACGGTCGGCATGCTCGACGACGCGGGCTACGGGCGCATGCTCGGCACCAAGATCGCCCTCGCCGTGGTGTCGGTCGCCCTCGCCGCCGGCCACGGGATCCTCACCTCGCGCCAGCCGGTGCTGGCCCGCACCCTCGCCGCCGGCGGGCTGGTCGCCTCGCTCGCCGTCGTCGTCTTCGCCACCGCCCTCGTCCCCTGACCCGCGCGAGAACGGCGTCGGAAGACACCTCGACGCGGCGGCCCGCTACGCCCCAGGCGGGTGTGCCCGCGACCGCGTCGGTCAGAACCTCCCAGTCAGAGGTGGTGCTCGCCGGCGGCGGCCATGGCGCGGATGAAGCCGGAGACGCCGCCCATCATGCTGCCGAAGCCGAGGCCACCCCAGAAGGCGACGAACAGGCCGAAGCCGGCCGCCCCGCCGGGCTCGACGCCGGCGATGAGCATGCCGACCCCCGACCCGATGAACGAGACGAGCACACCCACGATCGAGCCGACCAGCACACCGTGGCCGATGTAGCTCTCGGCCCCCGCGTCGGAGATGGCGTGGTCGCTGTGCGCATCCGTCATAGTTCCACTGTCTACTAGAAAAACAGTACGAATGTCGGATCAGCCGTACCGCGCCGCTCGTCGGTCAATAGGCTCCGGCGAATGGATCCGGCGCCTCGGGCTGAGAGCGCCGACGACCGCGCCCTCCAGACCCAGGCCCGGGCCCTCGGCGACCCGACCCGCCACGAGCTGTTCCGGCGGTTGCGCGACGCCCCCGGGCCGGTCGACGTCGCCACCTTGACCAGGCACGTCGGCCTGCACCACAACGCCGTCCGCCAGCACCTCGCCAAGCTGGTGGCGGCCGGACTGGTCGTGGAGCGCACCGCCCGACCCCGGGGCCGCGGCCGCCCGCGCCTCGAGTACGCCGTCGACCCCCGCAGCGACGCCCGGTGGGGCGCGATCGGACCGTACGAACGACTGGCGGTGCTGCTCGCCGAGATCGTCCGCACCGGCGACTCCCCCGAGGAGGTCGGGCGTCGCGAGGGCCGCCGCCGGGCCCGTCTGGCCGCCGAGGCCCGGGCCGCCGACCCCGCGGACGAGCCGGTCGACGCGCTGGTCGACCTGATGGAGCGGATGGGCTTCGACCCGAGCGTCCAGCGCCGGGACGGGACCGCCGACCTGACCCTGCGGCGCTGCCCGTTCGCGTCGGCGGTGTTCACCGATCCCGACACCGTGTGCGGCCTCCACCTCGGCCTGGCGCGAGGCATCGCCGAGGAGGTCGGCGGGTTCGCCGTCGACGAGCTGGTCGTCGAGGACCCACGCCTGGCCCCCTGCCACGTCCGCTGCTCGACCCCCACCTCCGCCGCCTGACCCGGGCCCGCCACGCCGCCCCGGGTCCGCCGGGCCGGGCGAGGGATCGGACGCGCCGCTCCGTACGGTGTCGGGCATGGAACCGGCCCCCGCACCCGCCCTCGACGTCGAGCGGTGGTTCAACAGCGAGCCGCTCGCGCTCGACGACCTGCACGGTCGGGTGGTGCTGATCGAGGCGTTCCAGATGCTGTGCCCCGCGTGCGTCACCCACGGCATCCCCCAGGCCCAGCGGGTGCAGCAGCTCTACCCTTCGACCGAGGTCGCGGTGGTCGGCCTGCACACGGTGTTCGAGCACCACGACTCGATGGGGCCCGACGCCCTCGCCACCTACCTGTCGGAGTTCCGGGTGACGTTCCCCGTCGGCGTCGACCGACCCCACGAGGACGGCGGGCGCATCCCGACGACGATGCGGCGCTACGACCTCCAGGGCACGCCGTCGCAGATCCTCCTCGACCGGGCCGGCCGGATCCGGTCCAAGACGTTCGGCATCGTCGACGACCTCGCCCTCGGAACCCGGATCGGCCGCCTCCTCGCCGAGCCGCCTCCGTGACCGCCGCGACCCGCCCGGCACCCGCCGTTCCGACGGGACCGCCGCGGGACCGCTCGCGTATGGTCGAGCCCTCTGACCCGTATCTGAACGGACCGCCGTGATCGACGAGAAGCTCGAGGACATCTACGACGACGTCCTGCGCCGCAACCCGGGCGAACCCGAGTTCCACCAGGCCGTTCGCGAGGTGTTCGAGTCGCTCGGCGTCGTCGTCAGCAAGCACCCCGAGTTCACCCGCGAGGGGGTCATCCAGCGGCTCTGCGAACCCGAGCGCCAGATCATCTTCCGGGTGCCGTGGCACGACGACGAGGGCCGGGTGCACATCAACCGGGGATTCCGCGTCGAGTTCAACAGCGCGCTCGGCCCGTTCAAGGGCGGGCTGCGGTTCCACCCGAGCGTCTACCTCGGCACGGTGAAGTTCCTCGCCTTCGAGCAGACGTTCAAGAACGCCCTCACCAACATGCCGATCGGCGGGGCCAAGGGCGGGTCCGACTTCGACCCCAAGGGCCGGTCCGACCGCGAGGTCATGCGGTTCTGCCAGAGCCTGATGACCGAGCTGTACCGCCACATCGGCGAGTACACCGACGTACCCGCGGGCGACATCGGCGTCGGCGGTCGGGAGATCGGCTATCTGTTCGGCCACTACAAGCGCATCACGAACCGCTACGAGTCCGGCGTGCTCACCGGCAAGGGCACCGACTGGGGCGGCGCGCTCGTCCGCAAGGAGGCCACCGGCTACGGCGCCGCCTACTTCCTGGAGGAGATGCTGCGGGTCAACGGCACGAGCCTCGACGACCGCACGTGCATCGTGTCGGGCTCGGGCAACGTCGCCATCTACGCCATCGAGAAGATCACCCAGATGGGTGGGCGGGTCGTCGCCTGCTCGGACTCCGACGGGGTGATCTTCGACGAGAAGGGCATCGACCTCGACCTCCTGAAGCAGGTCAAGGAGGTCGAGCGGGCCCGCCTCACCGCCTACGCCGAGGCCCGCCCGGACGCCACCTACCAGGAGGGCGGGTCGATCTGGGACATCCCGTGCCAGGTCGCGGTGCCGTGCGCCACCCAGAACGAGATCTCCGGCCGCGACGCCCGGATGCTCGTCTCCAACGGGTGCATCGCCGTCGCCGAGGGCGCCAACATGCCGGCCTCGCCCGAGGCGGTGCGGGTGTTCTCGCAGGCCGGCGTGCTGTTCGCCCCGGGCAAGGCCGCCAACGCCGGCGGCGTCGCCACCTCCGCGCTGGAGATGCAGCAGAACGCCAGCCGCGACCGGTGGACCTTCGAGCACACCGAGCTCCGCCTGGCCAAGATCATGAAGGGCATCCACGACGCCTGCTTCGAGACGGCCGAGACCTACGGCTCGCCCGGCGACTACGTGAAGGGCGCCAACATCACCGCGTTCCAGCGCGTGGCGGGCGCCATGATCGCCCTCGGCCTGGTCTGACCCGATCGCCGGACGCCACGTCCGGCCCTCCGAGACCTCCGACCGCGCCGTCCGGCCGCGCCGTCGAGGGGCGTGGCATGCTGCCCGGCATGGCGACCCTGACCGGCACGGGAGTGTGGAGCAGCACGCTGCGCTACGGGGATCCGGCGGCCTCCGCCGACGCGGCCGCCGAGCTAGAGGCCATGGGCTACTCGGCGATCTGGGTCCCCGACGTCGGCGGCGACCTGTGGACCCCGCTCGACGCCCTCCTCGGCGCGACCACCACCATGACCGTCGCCACCGGCATCCTCAACCTCTGGCTCCACGAGCCCGACGAGGTCGCCACGCACTTCGCCGACCTGTCCACCCGCCACGCGGACCGGCTGCTGCTCGGCATCGGCGTGAGCCACGGGACGTTCGTCGACGCCACCGGGATCGGCACCTACACCCGGCCGCTCGCCCGGATGCGCGGCTACCTCGACGCGCTCGACGCGGCCGACCCGCCCGTCCCCCGCGACCGGCGCGTCCTGGCCGCCCTCGGCCCGAGGATGCTCGAACTGGCCGGGAGCCGGGCCGCCGGCACTCACCCGTACCTCGTCGTGCCCGAGCACACGGCGCGGGCGCGCGAGGCGCTCGGTCCCGGTCCGCTGGTCGCCCCCGAGCAGGCGGTGGTGCTCACCACCGACGCCGACCGGGCCCGCGAGCTCGGGCGCCGCTACCTGGCGATCTACCTGGGGCTGCCCAACTACGCGAACAACTGGTTCCGCGTCGGGTTCACCGAGGACGACACCCGCGACGGCGGCAGCGACCGCCTCGTCGACGCCCTGGTCGCCTGGGGTGACGAGGCCACGATCGCGGCGCGGGTGCAGGAGCACCGCGACGCCGGCGCCGACCACGTGTGCCTCCAGGTCCTCGGCGACGACCTCCCCCTCGACGACTGGCGCCGCCTCGCCGAGATCTGACCGCGGTAACGGTTTTCCTCCGACCCCAACTGTTACCGCGACGACTAGGCGGCGGAGGGGTCGCGGCCGAGGCGGGGGCCGGCCTGGGCGAACACCCAGTGGCGACCCTCGCAGTCGGCGGCGGTGTAGGACCGGAAGCCGTGCTCGGTGACGGGGCTGACGATGGTCGCCCCCGCCGCGCTCGCGCGCGCCAGGTGGGCGTCGAGGTCGTCGACGTAGACGAACGGCGAGTCGGTGCCGACGGTGCCGCCGCCGCCCCAGAGGACGACGAAGCCGTCGCCGACGCGGAGCTCGATCCACGTGAACTCGGGGTCGCCCTCCTCGGTGGGGACGTCGCCGGTGGAGTCGAGCCCGAAGGCGTCGACCAGCCACCGGGCCGTGGCCGCCGGGGTCGCCGACCGCAGGACGAGGTGGAGGCGCCCGTAGTCCGGCGTCGACGCGCCCCGCGCCCGCCGGTCGAGGTGGCGCGGGAACCACTGAGGCGCCATGCGCACCATCGACAGCGACGCGGTGCCGTCGACGCCGTCGGGGACCGTGCCCGTCACCCGCACGCGGGTGCCCGACGCGTGGGCCTCGAAGGTCACGTCGATCGTCACGTCGTTGCGGGCGGTCCACGCCAGCCGGGCCCCCGGCTCCCAGACGGTGATGGTGCCCAGGACGCGCTCCTCGTCGCCGTAGTCCTCCACCAGGCGCCCGCCCACGCCGGGCTCGATGCGGCGCTCGACGAGCCGCCAGCTGTCGAAGGCGTCGATCGGACCCCGACCCCACCACTGGTCGTACTCGTCGGTGAAGGCGACGAAGGCGGTCGCCGGGTCGACGTCGACGTCGATCTGCTCGGTCATGCTGGCCATCAGGCCTCCTTCTCCACGTGCTGCTTGAACGAGCGGAGCTGCACGCGCCACTCCGCCTGGAGCTGGTCGAGGAACGCCTGCACCGCGACGAGCGACTCGGGCCGCAACCGGAACATCCGGACGCGGGCGTCGTCGGGCGCGCGCTCGTCCTCGACGAGGCCCGACGTGAGGAGGACCTTCAGGTGCCGGCTCATCGCCGGTGGCGACATGCCGGTGGCCTCGGCCAGCTCGCCGGCCCGGTGCGGTCGAGTGGCGAGCATCTGCACCACCTGCCGGCGCCGGGGATCGGCCAGCACCTCGAATACATCCATCACCCGTGAATGATTAACGCTAACCGCAATCATCGTCAAGGTCTCATCCGCCCTCCGCGGCGACCGTCCAGCCGCTGGTCGAGGCGGGCGGCCTGGCGCCGCGCCGCTACCTGGCGCCGCCTCGCCGAGATCGGACCGCGGTAACGGTTTTCCTCCGACCCCAACTGTTACGCGGCACCGCCCCCCGCCGGAGCGGGGGGCGGTTGACACACCGTTTCGCCCTGGGTGCGGATCGCTCCGCGTGGCCGTATTGCTACTCGATCCGGAGACCGGAGATGGCGCGGGCGATGACGAGCTGCTGGATCTGCTCGGTGCCCTCGAAGATGTCGAAGATCTTGGCGTCGCGGTGCCAGCGCTCCACCGGGTACTCCCGGGTGTAGCCGTAGCCGCCGAGGATCTGGATGGCCCGCTCGGTGACCCACACGGCGACCCGGCCGGCCTTGAGCTTCGACTGGCTGCCCTCGGCGTTGACGTACTGGCCGTTGCGCGAGAGCCAGGCGGCCCGGTGCACCAGGAGCCGGGCGGCGTCGATCTCGGTGATCATGTCGGCGAGCATGAAGGCGATCGCCTGGTTCTGGATGATCGGCTTGCCGAACGCGTGGCGCTCCTGGGCGTACTGGAGGGCGTACTCGTAGGCGGCACGGGCGACGCCGATCGCCTGGGCGCCGACGGCCGGGCGGGTGGCCTCGAACGTCGCCATCGCCGGCTGCTTGCCGCTCGACTCGGTCTTGGGCTTGGTGAGCGCCTCGCGGGCCTTGGCCAGCTTCTCGTCGAGCTTCTCCTTGCCGCCGAGGA
>JAAYBP010000118.1 GCA_012730075.1 Acidimicrobiales bacterium
CCGCCCGCTGGATGAACCGCTGGAAGCCCGCCCTCAACGCCTTCGCCATCACCTTCGAAGGCCGACTCTTCACCACCACCCACTAGAACCGCCAACCCCAGTTACACCGTTCTCTTGACAGTCCCCCCGCGGAGTGCGGGGCAGGACGGGCTGCTTGGGCCGGGGGTGGGCCTCCACGACCCAGTCGTGAGAGCGATCGGCAGCGGCTCGCTTGCTGCCGGGTTCCCGATCAGCGTGACCCACTTGGCGGGACCAGGGCGACGACCGGACCGGCGGCGGACGCCGCGGCCCGGACCCCGGCCAGCTCCGGGTCGTCGGTCGCGCCGTGGCACGCCTCGATCCAGTCGCCGAGCATCCGCCCGTCGATGCCCTCGGCTGCCGCGCCGTCGATGCCCTCGACCGCGCCCCGGGCCGGGACCAGGGCCGGCGGCCGGGCGTGGAGGACGATCAGGCACATCCCGCGCACCGGGTCGAGGCCCGGCCCGAGGCTGGGCTGCACCCACTCGAACGGCAGCCGGCGGGCGCCCAGGCGGGCGTAGAAGCGCATGCGGTCGAGGGGCCGCTCCTCCTCCGTCGTCGCCCACCGCTCCGGGTCGTGCACCTCGGCCAGCACCAGGGCGGGCCCACCGGGCGCCGCCCACGCGTCCAGCAGGTGGCGCATCAGGGCCGAGCCGACGCCGCGGCTGCGACCGTCGGCGCGGGAGGCCAGGTAGCCGAGCAGGTGGACGTCCTCGTCGGCAGCGCCCTCGACTACGGCCGCGCCGACCGGGCGACCGCCGTCGAAGGCGACGAACAAGCGCGATGCTCCGACGGCGACCAGGTCGACCAGCTCCCCGACCGAAATCAGCTCCTCGGCGGTGAACGCCGGCGCAAGGACCTCGTCGTAGACCGCCGCGACGCGGGGATCGTCGGACGCGAGCTGCTCGATCCTCACCGCGTCATCCTCACCGCGTCATCCTGACCGATCGCTCCGCCGACCGCCGCCCGCGCCGTCGGCCGGTCACCCGTCCGCGTCCGCTCCCCCGCCGTCGTCGGCCACGGCCGTCCGACCCAGGCGGGCGCGGTGGTTGGCCCGCACGAACAGACCGGCGGTGACCGCGACGACGACCACCACCAGCCCGCACTCGGCGAGCAGGACCCCGGGCCGCCCGTCCCACCCGACCGCCCGGTTCACGTAGTCGATGAAGCCCATCAGGCTGGTGAGCCCGATGATCGCGATCCAGAGGTCCATCCGCCGCTGGACCCGCTCCTGCGCCTCGGCCCGCTGCTCGTCGACCTCGGCCTCGCGGCGGTCGGCGTCGGCCCGCAGACGATCGGCCTCCGCGGCCAGGCGGGCCTGCTGGGCGCTGAGGACCTCCAGCCCGTCGTGCACCGCGCGCTCGACCTCGGCCAGGCCCGCCGCGGCCGAGATCCGCTCGACCAGCACCCGGTCCGACGCCTGGCGGCACAGGTTCACCGGTCGGACCTGGCCGAGCATCGCCCGCACGCGGCTGGCGTCGCGGGCCAGCTCCCGCAGGCGCTCCCGGATCACCTCCGGGCCCCGACGGCCGTGCTCGACGTCGACGAGGTCGGCGTTGACCATCACCTCGTAGTGGCCGAGGTGGTCGCCCCACGCGTGGAGGGCGCCGCTGACGGTCGCCACGTGCTCGGCGATGCCGTCGATGTCCGCCGCCTGCCAGTCCGGCAGGTCCGGGGCGTAGACGAGCGTGCTGCCGTGGGTGCGGACCACCAACCCGTCGCCGAGGCCCTGCCCGGCGAGCACGTTGTCGACCTCGGTGACGTCGGACCCGGTCCACCACTCGAAGCCGGCGGCGAGCGACCGCGGCGGGGCGAGGAGCACCGACGACCCGAGGGCACCGGCCACCTCGCCGGGGGTGCAGGGCCGCGACCCGATGGCATCGACCACCGACAACCCGCGTACCGACAGCAGCACGTGGGCCGACGCGAGCAGGTCCTGCTCGCGCGCGCCGGGCTGGCGGACCCGGCGGCCGACGGTGCCCGACCGACCGCCGTCGCCGTCGGCGAGCCCGAGCCGCTCGACGTGATCGCGCAGGTCGTCGACCACGGCGTCGGCCAGGCGGCACAGGAACGGGGCGACGTTCGCGCCCCCGCCCGCCGGTCGGATGTGCTCGCGCCCGATCGACTCGCCGATCCGGCGCATCGCCTGGTCGAGCCAGTGCGGCTCCAGGTCCGAGATCGGCACCTCGACGCGGAACACGTGGATCCCGAGCGACGAGAGCCGCACCTCGCAGCGCAGCCCCCGGACGATGGTCAGCTCATCGGGCAGCGCCCGGGGCGTCCCCGGGAGGGGCGTGGCGGCGGTCGTCTCGATCTCGAGCTCCGGCAGCCGCAGGACGACCGCCTGGTTGTGCTTGCCCAGGCACCACTCCTGCTGCCAGGTCCCGCCGTAGCCGACCGGTTCGACCTCGGGCGCGACCGCCAGCCCGCCGAGGGTCTCGGGCAGGTCGGCGTCGGCGCGGAACCGGGCGACGACCTGCTCGGGTGACGACTCGGGGAGCCCGAACGGATAGAGGTAGACGATCGAGCCGTCGTCGACCCGCAGGCGCGGCCGGTGGGCGGCGGCCCGCATGTGCCCGAGCGCGACGCGGTGCGCGTTCAGCTCCGACGCGAACACGTCGTCGCCCAGGGCCTCGACGCCCGCGCCCGCGTCCTCGATCGCCCGGTCGAGGACGGCCCGGCTCGATTCCGGATCGCCGATCCACTCGGCGGTGGCGTCGCAGACCTGCACCACCTCCTCGAAGTAGCGCCGGGTCACCTCGGCATCGGCCCGGATCACGCGCGCCAGCCCGTCGATCTCGGGGGCCGGTTCGACGGCGTCCAGCCACCGCATGGCCTCGCCGATCCGGGCCAGGGCCCGCTCGGAGTGCTCGGCCGCGGCGACGGGGCACGAGCAGAAGACGCCGTTCTCGACCTCGACCTCGTCGAGCACGGCCCAGGTCAGCTCGACGATCGCCTCGACCAGGGGGATCTCGGCGGCCACCGGCGGCCGCAGGGCGAGCGCGCGGTCGAGCGCGACCGCGAGCGCCCGCATCTGGCGCATCTCGTCGGTCGACTCCCAGGCGCGCAGGCTCTCCACGTAGACGAGCGCGGCGACGGTCGCCCGGTGGCCCGGGCCGTCACCGAGCTCGAGCAGGTGCGCGACGGCCTCGGTGACGGCCCTTCCCTGCGGGCACGGGTCGGTCGGCCCGTTGCCTCGCTCGCCGCGGGGCAGGCCCCGGACCTCGTCCGCGGACAGACCGGTGTCGCGCAGCGCGCCCGCCCACCGGCCGACCGGGCCGGACCGGGTGAGGATGGCGAGGAGCTGGGCGTGGTCGCGTCGGCGCCACTGCTCCTCGACGACCTCCCACTCGTCGGCGGTCGTCGTGCCGACCGCGCCACCCGTCACCACGTGCTGGACCCTCCCGGCGCCCCCGGCCGGACCGCAGCGTACGTCGCCCGGCGTCCCAGGGAAACGGCCCGGCCCGGCCCGACCCCGCGTCCGTGGCTTCCTCCGACCCGGCTCGCACGGGTCAGGGGAGGCGGGCCCGCCAGATCTCCTCGACGGGCCACCGCCGGGCCCACTCCGCCGAGACGAAGTCGACCTCGCCGCCGTGCAGGGTCGCGTCGGGGGCGCCCTCGGGCGCGTACACCTCGATCAGGTCGACGACCTCGAAGCCGGACGCCCGCAGCAGACGGATCATCTCGCCGTGCGAGACGTGGAACTCGACCGACGGGTCGTCGGGCCACGTGAAGCGGCCCATGCCCCGCTGGGGTCGCGTCATGCGCTCGTCGGGCGGCGATTCGTCGTCGTGGCAGCACAGCATGAACACCACCGAGTTGCCGAGGAACACCAGCTCGCCGCCGGGGCGGAGCAGGCGGGCCGCCTCGGGCAGCCAGCGCGCCGGGTCGGCCCAGATGGCGGCGCCGTACTCCGACACGACCAGGTCGGCGCAGCGGTCGCGGAGCGGGACGTGCTCGCCGGCGCCCTGCACCAGCGGGAACGGCAGCTCGTGCTGGCGCTGGAGCGACCGCGCCGTCGCCAGCTGGCCCTCGGTCGGGTCGACGCCGACCGAGGACCGGGCGCCGGCCCGCAGCAGCCACGCCGACACGTAGCCGGTGCCGCAGCCCAGCTCGACCACGTCGAGGCCGGTCACGTCGGGCAGGGCGCGCAGCTCGGCCTCAGGCACCTCGAACGTGCCCCAGGTGATGACGTCGGTCGACCACGACCGCTCGCCCGGAGCGACCCAGTGGTGGGCGTTGTCGTTCCAGTACGCCCGGTTGCCCGCGATCGACTCGTCCATCCCGTCATCGTGCCCCACCTCCAGCGGCTGCGGGGCAGATCGGCCCGGCGTCGTAACGTCACCGCACGAGTCGTCGGATCGGCGCCTGATCAGCACGGAGAACGCCATGACCCTCCCCACCCGTACGCTCGGCAACGACGGCCCGACCGTCGGCGCCGTCGGGCTCGGCTGCATGAGCTTCTCCCCGATCTACGGGGGGTTCGACGGCACCGACCCCGACGAGGTGATCGGCCGGGCCTTCGACCTCGGGGTGACGCTCCTCGACACCGCCGACATCTACGGCCCGTTCGTCTCCGAGGAGGTGGTCGGACGGGCGATCGCCGCCCGGCGCGACGAGGTCGTGCTCGCCACCAAGTTCGGCCTCCGCCCCCGGATGGAGGACGGCCGCCTGCACATGGACGTCGACGGCAGCCCGGCGTACTGCCGGGAGGCGGTCGACGCCTCGCTCGGCCGCCTCGGCACCGACCACGTCGACCTCTACTACCTGCATCGCCCCGACACCTCGATCCCGATCGAGGAGACGGTCGGGGCCATGGCCGAGCTGGTCGCGGCGGGCAAGGTCCGTCACCTGGGCCTGAGCGAGGCATCGGTCGACACGATCCGCCGGGCCCACGCCGTGCACCCGATCACCGCCCTCCAGACCGAGTACTCG
>JAAYBP010000119.1 GCA_012730075.1 Acidimicrobiales bacterium
CGCGCCGGCTCCAGCGGGGTGCGGTGGATCGTCGATCCGATCGACGGCACGGTCGACTTCATCTACGGGATCCCCGGCTGCAACGTGACCGTCGCCGCCGAGGTCGACGGCCGGGTCGCCGCCGCCGCCGTGGTCGACCCGCTCCACGGAGACACGTTCGCGGCGGTGCTCGGCGGGGGCGCCACCCGCAACGGCGAGCCGATCTCGTGCACGACGGTCGCCGACCCCGCCCTCGCCCTGATCGGCACCGGGTTCGGCTACGACCCCGCCGAGCGGGCCCGCCAGGCGGCGGTGGTCGCCCACGTGCTGCCGCGGGTCCGCGACATCCGGCGGATCGGGGCGGCGTCGGTCGACCTGTGCTGGGTCGCGTGCGGCCGGCTCGACGGCTACTACGAGCGCAACCTCAAGATCTGGGACTGGGCGGCCGGGTCGCTCATCGCCTCGGAGGCGGGGGCGGTCGTCGCCGCGATCGGCCATCGTCGCCTGCCCGACGACCTGCCCGCCGCCACGATCGTCGCCGCCGGTCCGGCCCTCCACCCCCTGCTCGCCGACCTCGTGGTCGCCGGCGGCGAGCCGCTCGACTGACCGCGGCGCCGCGCGGTCCCCGGAGGAGCGCCGGATGAGGCACGATGCAGGGGTGGCGACCCGCATCCTCACCGTCGAAGACGACGAGCGCATCCGCACCGCGGTGAAGCTGGCCCTCGAGGACGAGGGCTGGAAGGTCGACGAGGCCGACACCGGCGAGGCCGCGCTCGAGCGCTTCTCCCAGTCCCCCAGCGACGTCGTGCTGATCGACATCATGCTGCCCGGCGTCGACGGCTTCGAGGTCTGCCGCTCGATCCGACGCCTCAGCGACGTGCCGATCATCATGGTCACCGCCCGCGACGACACCCACGACATCGTCGCCGGG
The DNA here is from genome assembly GCA_012730075.1 of Acidimicrobiales bacterium. Lineage (GTDB taxonomy): Bacteria > Actinomycetota > Acidimicrobiia > Acidimicrobiales > Iamiaceae > Iamia. Next base: position 911 of record JAAYBP010000119.1, read on the forward strand.
CTCGAGGCCGGCGCCGACGACTACCTCACCAAGCCGTTCGCACCCAAGGAGCTGTCGGCCCGCATCCGGGCGCTGCTCCGCCGGGTCCGCACCACCGACAGCGGCGCCACCCACCTCCGCTTCGGCGACCTCGAGATCGTCCCCGAGGAGGGAGTCGTGCGCCGCGGCGGCGACGAGGTCCACCTGACCAAGACCGAGTTCCGCCTGCTGCTGGAGCTGGCCAACAGCCCCGGCCGGGTGCTGTCGCGGGAGGTCCTGCTCGAGCGGGTGTGGGGCCACGGGTACTTCGCCGACGGTCGCCTGGTCGACGTGCACGTCCGACGCCTGCGCACCAAGGTCGAGGCCGATCCGGCCAACCCGCGCCACGTCGTCACCGTGCGCGGCCTCGGCTACAAGCTCCAGACCTGACGCGGTGGCCGGCCTGCGCGCCTGGCGCGCCCTGCCCGCCCGGCTCGGGCTCCGCGCCCGCATCACCTTCACGTTCGCGGCGACCACCGCGCTGCTGTCCGCCCTCATGGCGGGGGCGACGTTCGGCCTGACCCGGGAGAACCTGGTCAACCAGCGCGAGGCGTCGGCCACCCGGCAGGCCCGCCAGAACGCGGAGACGATCGCCCAGCAGGTCGACGCCAACCCGGTCGACGAGCTGATCCGCGAGGCGATGGGCGAGCTGGGCACCCCGACCAGCTCACGGCCGATCGTCGAGGTGCGCGACGGCGACGGGTGGCGGCCGATCCCGCTGCGCCCGACCACCGGCGCCGAGGCGATCCCCGACGAACTGCGCGCGACGGTCGCCGACGGCGTACCCGCCCGGATGATCACCGACGTCGGCGGCGACCCCGAGCTGGTCGTCGGCATCCCGATCAACGACGATGCCGCCGCGTACTACGAGGTCGTCTCGTTCGGCGAGGTGCAGGACACCCTCCGCTCGCTCGCCGCGTCGCTGCTCGCCGCCTCGGTGATCACCACCCTGGTCGGCGGCACCCTGGGCTACTGGCTCAGCCGCCGCACGCTGCGTCCGCTCAGCAACGTCGGCCTGGCGGCCGAGGCGATCGCCGGCGGCCGCCTCGACACCCGGCTGGAGGGCACCGAGGACCCGGACCTCAACGTCCTGGTGACCTCGTTCAACCACATGGCGCAGGCCCTCGAGGAGCGCATCGACCGCGACGGGCGCTTCGCGTCCGACGTCAGCCACGAGCTGCGCAGCCCGCTCATGACGCTCGCCGCGTCGGTGTCTGTTCTGGCGACGAGGCGCGAGGAGATGCCCGACGACGCGTCGCGCTCCGCGGTCGACCTGATGGAGGCCGACATGGCGCGCTTCCAGCAGCTCGTCGACGACCTGCTGGAGATCTCCCGGTTCGACGCGGGCGTCGCCCGCCTCTCGCTGGAGGAGGTCCGGCTACCGGAGCTGGTGCGCCAGGCGGTGTCGCAGCGCCGGGCAGAGAAGCCGCCGGCGATCGAGGTCGACGCCGACCTGGCCGGGATGCTGGTCCGGGCGGACAAGCGCCGGCTGGTGCGCATCCTCGACAACCTGCTCGGCAACGCCGAGGCCTACGGTGGCGGGGCCGAGCGGGTCGCCGTCGAGGCGGCCGGCGACAGCGTGCTGATCGCGGTCGAGGACGGAGGGCCCGGCGTGTCGGAGGAGAACCGGGAACGGATCTTCGACCGCTTCTCCCGCGGTGGCGGGGCCGGACGCCGCAGCGGGGGTGGCGACGGGGTCGGGCTCGGCCTGGCCCTCGTCGCCGAGCACGCCCGCCTCCACGGCGGCCGGGTCTGGGTCGAGGACCGCCCCGACGGCCGGAGCGGCGCCCGCTTCGTCGTCCAGCTCCCGGTGGGGCGCGCGTGACCCGCGGCACCCGGGTCTCCCCCGTCCGGCTGCTCCTCGCGGTCGTGCTCCTCCTGGCGTCGGCGGCGTGCGGTATCCCGACCGACGATGCCCCCCGTCCCCTCGCCGAGGCCACCACGACCACCGAGCCCACCACCGCACCGCCCGGCGGCAGCGACCAGGTCAGCGTCTTCCTCAGCCAGGCCGACCGGGGCGGTCAGCTCGTCCGCGTCGAGCGCACGATCGACGGCCCGCCGACCCCCACGGTGGCCCTCGAGCTGCTGTTCGGCTCCCCCCTCGACGAGGACACCGCCCGCGGGCTCACGACGAGCATCCCGTCGGGCACCAGCGCGGTGGCGGTGAGCGTCGACGACGACCTGATCTCGATCGAGATGAGCGAGGAGTGGGAGCAGCTCGGCACCGGCGCCACCGCCGCCTACGCGCAGGTCGTGTTCACCGTCACCGACCTCCCGGGCATCGAGCAGGTGCAGTTCTCGCTCGGGGGCGACCCGATCGACGCCCCGACCGTCAACGAGGGCACCAAGCCCGCCGTCGGCCGCAGCGACTACGCCTCCTTCGCCCCCGAGGACGGCTGACGGGTCGACCGGGTCGGATGGTCGAGCCGGCGGAACGTCCAACCCCGCGGACCGGCGATCAGCATCACGCCCTGCGCGGATATGGATCGCGCTTGCTCCGAGGTTGAAGGCTCAGCCCCGACGCCTCGGTCACCACCGTCTTCCCAGTCGCCGCAGGTATGGTGGGGTGCCTCACCAATTCCAAAATCGGTTCAGGCTTTGAACGAACTTGAAACGGTAACCATTGGTGCCCGATGTGTATCCAAACGCGAGCTCCCAGACTATCTGCTTGTAGTTATTGTCGCAGACCTCCTGAAGGGCAATGGCATAGGTATAGGGCCACCTAGCCTTGATGCGGCTCTGGACAGTGTTGCTGCTGAATAGAGCCGTCGCATCTCCGTTGAACCCCGTAGTCGCATCTCCGTTGCCGCCGCGTATATTGAATGTGACGAGGTGCGGCCTTGACAAGCTCCACCCAACGGATCGTGCGCCTGTCGCGACTGAGATGATCGAGCGTGAGCCACTCAGTTCATCATCGCTATGGGCGTAAGGAAGCGCGGCCCCTGGAATCGGCCACGCCATCAACACCGCCACAAGGCTCATCGCGAACACCGAAGGAGGGCGCCCAAGGATCACGAGATCACCTCCAAGCGCTGACCCGTGAAGGACGTGCCATATCGATCCTCATCGGGGGTGATGCGGATGAGGTCTCCCGTTTCCCCCAACCAGACCGACGACGACAGCTCGCCAAGGTCCCCCACGGCCACCGCGGTGTCACCGGTGAGGGCGTAGGCCTCACGCGCTCGTCCGATCGGCTCCACATCGACGCGGACCGCATCGACGACCACACCCCTCGGGCCACCCAGGAGACTCGCCGCGGCGAGACCGCTCGGCACCCCTTCGGCCAACGGGCTCCAGCCCTCCCCATCGAGACGCCAGATCGCCAGGGGCTCCGCAGGAGCCTCGCCGATAGCGGGGTTTGCCGAGGCGAGGTACACGTCACCAGAGCCGCAGGCCAAGTGGACGCCCGCGCCGCCGAACCTACCTGACACGGCCGCCGGAGCATTGGCCCGAACCGGCTCGCCACCATCCAGTCTGAGCGACTCGACCCAGACCTCCGTGGGAACGGCCGGATCGCTCGCCGCCGGCCCCCCTGATCCGACGTGCAGCGCGTGGACGGCACCTCCCGAGCGGCACATGCTGGTCGTGCCCTCGACGGCCGGACCGACCTCATCCCACCGGTCGCCCACGAGCACCAGGCTCCGGACGTGACGTCCCTCGCCGATGCCGAGCACCGCGACCGGCTCCTCGCCAAGCGGTGCGTCGAGCAAGCGATCCATGCCGTCGAAGGGACCGTCGGCCCCCGGTGGGAGCTGGAGCACGGTCCACGACCGCGACCTCAGGTCGAGCACGGCGCTGGAGCGATCTCCGGGCTGGCACGAGCCGTCGACCGCGGTCGAGGTGCAGGTCCGGCCGATCACCACCAGCCGGTCCCCATCGAGCGACGCGCCATCGACCGGCTCGACCGCGGCGCCCTCCACCGACCAGGCGTCAACCTCGCTGCTCTCTCCGGTCTCGAGATCGACCAGCAATACCGAACGACGCCTCGTCTCAACGTCCGGCTCCGAGCCCGGATCGCTCCCGCCGACTCGGATCAGCGTCCGATCGGTCGCCACCAGGTCACCCGACTGGAAGCCCGGCGGCAACGCCACCGTGTTCCAGGCACCCTCCGGCGCGCCGCCGGTATCGACGCTCGAGGACTGACCGCACCCCATGAGGTACACGAGCACCGCCACCACCGTAAC
>JAAYBP010000120.1 GCA_012730075.1 Acidimicrobiales bacterium
CGCCCGACCGACACGATCACCGCGTCGCCGACGATGCTCTCGCCGCTCTCGAGGCGCACCGTGACCGAGTCGAGCCCGGTGTCCTGGCCGGCGACCCGCACCCCGGTGTGGATGGTGATGCCGCGCTTCTCGAGCGACCGGTGGACCAGCTTGGACACGTCGGTGTCGACGCCGGTGAGGATCTGTGGCAGCGCCTCGAGCACGGTGACCTGGGCACCGAGGTCGCAGAACGTCGACGCGAACTCGATGCCGATCGCGCCGCCCCCGATGACGATCACCCGCGAGGGGACCGCCTGGAGCTGGAACACCTCGTCGGAGGTGAGGATCCGATCGCTGACCTCGAAGCCGGGGATCGTCCGCGGCACCGATCCGGAGGCGAGGATGACGTTCGCGGCGGCGAGCTCGGTCACCGCGCCGTCGGGGCCGGTGACGGTGACGGTGCGGTCGGCGCCGAGCGTGCCGGTGCCGTCGAGCACCGTCACCTTGCGGCTCTTCAGCAGCCCGCCGAGGCCCTTGACCAGCTGGTCGACGATCGACCACATGCGGTCGGTCGAGGTGGTGAAGTCGAGGGTGACGTCGCCGCCCGCGACGCCGAAGCGTCCCGACTCGCGCACCGTGCGGGCCACCTCCGCGGTCTGGAGCAGCTCCTTGGCCGGGATGCACCCACGGTTCAGGCAGGTACCGCCGATGCGTCGGTTCTCGACCATGGCGACGTCGAGACCGGCGGCCGCGCCGTACAGGGCCGCGGCGTAACCACCGGGGCCACCGCCGATGATGACGAGATCGTGCTGCTGGGCCGTGGGGACCACCTCCTCGGGACTCCGGGGGACTCTACCGAGGCGCGCCCGCGGGACCGTCCCCGTGGCTCCACCGCGGGACCACCGGACCTACCGGGAGGCCAGCACCACCTGGAGGGCGAAGGCGATCAGGATCGCCAGGCCGCAGAGCAGGGCGGCCGCGATCAGGGCGCGGGTGCTCATGGTCGACCGCTCCGGCGCGAGGGAGCGGGGCGCACGGGCTCGGATCTCATGGGCCCGTCACGCTACGGCACCCCGGTGGCGACGCCCGAGTCCGGGCGGCACCACCGGGGACCGGCTGCGGTCAGCGGCGGTTCAGGGCGTCGCGGATCTCGCGGAGCAGCACGAGCTGCTCCTCGTCCTCGTCCGCCTCGGGGCCCTTGCCCGCCATCTCCATCGCCTTGTTGTACGCCTTCAGGATCAGGAACAGCACGAAGCCGATGATCACGAACGCGATCAGGGCGTTGAGGAACGCGCCGTAGCGGATCCGGCCGTCACCGATGTCGATCGTCAGCGAGCTGAAGTCGGGCTGGCCGAACACCGCGGCGACGATCTGCATGACGATGTCGTTGACGAAGCTCGTGACGACCGCCGAGAACGCCAGGGCCAGTATCAGACCGACGGCGATCTCGATCAGGTTGCCCTTCAGCAGGAACTCCTTGAACTCCTTGAGCATGTGCGCATCCCTCCATGGATGTGAGCGGGCCCCTGGGCGGGGCGCACCGTACCCAAGAACGGGGGGCGTGACCCCGGCCACCGTTTGTGGGCACGGAGCGGGCGCGATAGGACCGGCCGGTGCGCATCGCCATCACCGGATCGACCGGCCTGATCGGAACCGCCCTCGCCCGGTCCCTCGAGTCGGACCGTCACGACGTGGTGCGGCTCGTGCGGCGCCCGCCCCGCGCCGGGGAGGTGCACTGGGACCCCGCCGCCGGCGAGATCGATGCCGCCGGCCTCGAGGGCCTCGACGGGGTCGTCCACCTGGCGGGCAAGGGCATCGGCGACGGCCGCTGGACCGAGGCCCACCTGCGCGAGGTCCACGACAGCCGGGTGCGCGGCACCGCCCTGCTGGGTGAGGCGCTGGCCTCGCTCGACACGCCCCCGCCGGTGCTCGTGTCGGGATCGGCGGTCGGCTACTACGGGGACCGCGGCGACGAGGTGCTCACCGAGGACGCCGCTCCGGGCACCGGCACCCTGCCGGACCTGTGTCGGGCGTGGGAGGCGGCGACCGGCATCGCCGAGGCGGCCGGGATCCGGGTCGTGCACCTGCGCACCGGCATCGTGCTCGCCCCCGACGGGGGCGCGCTCGGCAAGCAGCTCCTGCCCTTCAAGCTCGGGCTCGGCGGCCGGGCCGGCGACGGGCGCCAGTGGTTCCCCTGGGTCTCGATCGACGACGAGGTGGGGGCGATCCGATTCCTCCTCGACCGACCGGTGAGCGGGGCGGTCAACGTGAGCGCGCCGGCCCCGGTGCGCAACGTCGAGTTCGTGAAGGCGCTCGGCGCCGAGTTGCACCGGCCGACCGTCGTGCCCATCCCGCGTTTCGTCCGCCGGTTACCGCTGGGCGTCGGTCCCCTGCTCGACACGCTGCTGTTCTGGAGCACCCGGGCCGAGCCGCGAGCCCTCGTCGAGGCGGGCTACCGGTTCCGCCACCCCGACCTCGGCCCCGCCCTCGCCGACCTGCTCGCCCACTGAACGCGCAAGTGGCGCGCGATCCCCGCCCCGGGAGGCGGGAATCGCGCGCCACTTCGTCGCGATCGCGGGCGTGACCGCTAGATCACTTCGGCTGCATCCGGATGCCGCCGTCGATGCGGATGGTCTCGGCGTTGAGGTAGCTGTTGCTCAGCAGCTCGAGCGCCAGGCTGGCGAACTCCTCGGAGGTCCCGAGGCGCTTCGGGAACAGCACGCCGACCTTCAGGCGGTCCTTGAACTGCTCGGAGGCCTCGCCGGTGCCGTAGATCGGGGTGTCGATCAGGCCGGGGGCGATGCAGTTGACGCGGACGCCGACCGCCGAGAGGTCGCGGGCGATCGGGAGGGTCATCCCGACGACGCCGCCCTTCGACGCGGAGTACGAGGCCTGGCCGATCTGGCCGTCGAACGCGGCGACCGAGGCGACGTTGACGATGGCGCCCCGCTCGTCGAACTCGTCGGCGGGCTCCTCCTGGCTCATCGCGGTGGCGGCGATGCGAATCATGTTGAACGACCCGACCAGGTTGACCTCGATGACCTTCTTGAAGACGTCGAGGTCGTGGGCCGACGAGTACTCGCCGTCCTTGCCGATGGTGCGGGTCGCCCAGCCGATGCCGGCCGCGTTGACGAGGGCGCGCAGCGGCCCCATCTCCTTGGCGGCCTCGACGGCGGCGATGGCCGCATCCGGGCTGGCCACGTCGGTGGCCTTGAACACGCCGCCGATGTCGGAGGCGACGGCCTCACCCTTCTCGGCGTTCATGTCGGCCACCACGACCTTGGCGCCCCGCTCGGCCAGCAGGCGAGCGGTGGCCTCGCCGAGGCCCGAGGCCCCGCCGGTGACGATTGCACTGATCCCGTTGATCTCCATGGACCGTCACCCTATTGACTGAACGGTCAAGAGCGGAAACGGGCGGCCGGCGCGCCGCCTCCGGGTCAGGTCGGGAGGGTGCGGAACCACTCGACGGTGGCGCGGAGGCCGTCGTCGAGCGGGACCGGGTCGACGTCCGGGAAGAGCGACCGGAGGCGGGAGTCGTCGGCCTGGCTGTCGCGCACGTCGCCCGCCCGGGTCGGCTGGTGGTCGCGCTCGACGGGATGGCCGAGGATCGCCTCCAGCCGGGAGATCAGCTCCAGCAGCGACACCCGCGACCCGAAGGCCAGGTTGACCGGCCCGTCGTGGGCGATCCGGCCGGTGGCCGCCCGGGCCAGCACGGCGGCGACGGTGCCGACGAACGTGAAGTCGCGGGTCTGGGTGCCGTCTCCGTGCACCGGAAGCGGACGCCCGGCGAGGGCGGCGTCGACGAAGGCGGGCACGACCGCCGCGTAGGCGTGGCCGGCGGGCTGGAGCGGCCCGAACACGTTGAAGAAGCGGAACGCCAGCACCCCGAGCCCGAAGGAGCGCTGCCACGCGAGGGCGTAGGACTCGGTGGCCAGCTTCGACGCCGCGTACGGGCTGACCGGCATCGTGCACAGGTCCTCGGACTTCGGCAGCGTCGGGTTGGCGCCGTAGACCGACGACGACGAGGCGACCACCACGTGGCCGACACCCGTCGCCCGCGCCGCCTCCAGCACGTTGACCGTGCCGGTCGCGTTGGCGTCGTGGGACGCGACCGGATCGGCGATCGACCGCGGCACCGACGGCCGGGCCGCGAGGTGGACGACGCTCGTCGCCCCGGCGAGGGCGTCGGCGAGGGCGGCGGGGTCGAGGATCGACGCCTCGACGAGCGTGGCCCCGGTGCCCGCCAGGTTGGCCTTCGATCCGGTCGACAGGTCGTCGAACGCGATCACCTCGTCGACGCCCGCGTCGGTCAGGGCCCGGCACAGGTTCGCGCCGATGAACCCCGCTCCGCCGGTGACGACGACCCTGGTGGTCCCCGCCGCGCTCACAGGCGCTCGACGTTCTCGCCGGCGAGCACGCCCCGGGTGTCGAGCACCCGCGGGGCGTCGGCGAGCGGCTCCAGGTCGACGTCGTCGTGGTCGACCAGCAGCACGACGAGGTCGGCCTCGGCGACGCCGGACAGGTCCTCGACCTGCTCGCTGCTGTGCCGGGCGAGGTAGCCGGGGTCGACGTGCGGGTCGACCGCGACCACGTGGGCGCCGAGCGGCAGCAGGAGGTCGGCCAGCCGCACCGACGGGGACTCGCGCGCGTCGCCGGTGTTGCGCTTGTACGCGAAGCCGACGAGCACGATCCGCGACCCGTTGATGCTCCGCCGCCGCTCGTTCAGCGCCCGGTTGATCCGGCGCAGCACGTAGTCGGGCATGTGCTCGTTGACGTCGTTGGCCAGCTCGACGAACCGGAACGGGGTGCCGAGGCTCTGCTCGACCTTCCAGGACAGGTAGCTCGGGTCGATCGGCAGGCAGTGGCCCCCGACCCCCGGCCCCGGCGTGAACGGCATGTACCCGAACGGCTTCGACGACGCCGCCCGGATCACCTCCCAGATGTCGACGTCGAGGTCGGCGGCGAACATCGCCAGCTCGTTGACCAGGGCGATGTTGACGTGGCGGAACGTGTTCTCGAGGAGCTTGCACATCTCGGCCTCCTTCGGGCTCGAGACGGGCACGGTCTCCGCGACGATGCGGTCGTAGAAGCCCCGGACCTTGGCCAGCGACGCCTCGTCGACCCCGGAGACGACCTTGGGCGTGGTCTCGAGCGTCCAGGTCGCGTTGCCGGGATCGATGCGCTCGGGGCTGTAGCCGAGGTGGAAGTCGGCCCCCGGCACGAGGCCGGTGGCGGCCCGGATGCGGCCGCCTACCAGCTCCTCGGTGGTGCCGGGGTAGGTGGTCGACTCCAGCACGACCGTCGCGCCCGGACGGATCGCCCCGGCGAGCATGTCGGTGGCCGACTCGACGAAGGAAAGGTCGGGCTGGCGGTCGGCGAGCGGCGTCGGCACGGTGATGACCGCCACGTCGAAGTCGGCCAGGTCGTCGGTGGCGCTCGACGGCCGGTACCGCCCCGAGTCGATCGCGGCGCGCAGCCGGTCGGCGGGGATGTCCTCGACGTAGGACGTTCCCGACCGGAGCTCCTTGACCCGCCGGTCGTCGACCTCGAACCCGACCACGTCGTAGCCCGCCTCGACCGCCCGCATGGCCAGCGGCAGGCCGACGTAGCCCTGCCCCATCACGATCAGCTTCTCCACCGGTCCCCCGTTCCCGTTCGCCGACGCCACCCCGCGATGCTACGGCAGGGCCCGGGCCGCCACCGCACCCAGCTCGGCCGGATGGGTGACCATCGGCAGGTGTCCGGTCGGCAGGCGGACGAGCGCGGGCGGGTGCGGCAGCCGCCCGACCATCGCCTCCTGGGCGGCGGGCGGAACCGGCCGGTCCGCCTCGGTGAGGACGTAGGTGACCGGCACCGGGCCGGCCTCCGACCACCGCACCGGCTGGAGGTAGTGGTGCACGGTGTCGGGGACGCAACGGACCGGGTCGACGACGAAGGCCAGTTCGTCGTCGGTCAGGGCCTCGCCGCCGTACGCGGTGCGGAACGGCTCGGGATCGGCGGGCGGGCCCGGGAGCGTGATCGGCGGGCCACCCGCGGCGGCCGCGGCGTCCAGGGCGGCCACGAGCCCGTCGCGGTGGTGGGGCTTCATGCAGTCGAGGCCGCACCCGCCCTCCGGCGGGACCAGGGCGGCGACCAGGACGACGTGGGCGACGCGCCCACCGAGGTGGGCCGCCCCGCCCAGCGCGGCCACGACGCCGGGGACGACCAGGCCCCCCGACGAGTGGGCGACGAGCACGACCGGCCCCGCCCCGTCGGCTCGGATGGCCCGGACGACGGCCTCGACCTCGTCCTCGACGGTGACCGACGCCAGGTCGGCGGGCACCTCGCCGCGTCCCGGCAGGTCCACGGCGAGCGTCGGACCCGGCAGGTGCGCGAGCACGCGGTCCCACGCCCGGCGCGTCGCTCCGCCACCGTGCACCAGCACCACCGTCGCGTCCCCCACCCGACCGACGGTACCCGCCGCCCTCCACCGAACCGGCGCGCGGATCCCGCCGCCCACGGCGGGAAACACGCGCCACTACGGCGGGGACCGGGCCCTGGGAGCGGGGGCTGGGGGTGGGCGGCTCGGTGGGGGCGATCGTTAGGGTCGATCGATGTCCGCCGCGCGCCCCGGAGCCCGACCCCTCGTCGGGTACGCGCTCGTGCTGGGGGCGGCCACGTGCTTCATCGTGAACGCGGGCGTGGCGCGGGCCGCGATGCGGAGCGACGCGGTCGACCCCGAGACGCTGACGACGATCCGGGTCACCGGCTCGGTGCCGATCCTCGCCGGTTGGGCCCTCCTGCGCGACCGGAGCGCCCTCCGCCCGCCCCGGGGCCGCATGGTCGCCTGGCTGGCGCTGATGGGCGTGGTCGGCGTCGCCCTCCTCCAGTGGACCTACTTCGTCGCCGTCGACCGGCTGCCGCTCGGGATCGCCCTGCTGATCGAGTACCTCGCACCGGTGCTCGTCGCCCTGTGGGCCCGCTTCGTCTCGCGGGAGCCGGTGAGCGGGCGGCTGTGGCCGGCCCTGGGCCTGTCGCTGGCCGGCCTGGCGCTGGTCACCCAGGTGTGGAGCGGTCTCGACCTCGACGGCATGGGCGTGCTCGCCGCCCTCGGGGCCGCGGTGTGCTTCGCGGCCTACTTCCTGATCGGCGAGCACGGGATCTCCGACCGCGATCCGCTCCACGTCGCGCTCTGGTCGTTCGTCGCCGCCGCGGTGTTCCTCAACCTGCTGTGGTCCCCGCGGGTCGACGGTCCGCTGACCGCGTCGACCGGGCTCGGGGGCCACCTCGACCACGTGACGGTGCCGCTGTGGGTGCTGCTGGCGTGGGTCGTCGTGCTCGGCAGCGTCGTGCCCTTCGCCCTGAGCCTGTTCGCCCTGCGCCACCTGCCGGCGACGGTGGTCGTGGTCGTGGCCATGGTCGAGCCGGTCGGGGTGACCGCCCTCGGCTGGGCCTGGTTCGGTGAGGACCTGGGTGCCGTGCAGCTGGTGGGCGCGACCGGCGTCGTCGCCGGCATCGTGCTGGCCCAGACCGCCCGTCGCACCGCCCCGGCCCCCGACGCCCTCCCCGTCCTGTGACCGAGGACCGGATTCGGTGACTTAGGGTGCCGCCATGGCCCAGGGAGCGGCACGCGGCATCGACGAGCGGCCCTTCACCCTCGGCGGCATCGAGTTCGTGCCGAGCTGGCTGCGCCCGTCGCGCCGGGGCTCGCTGACGCTGCTCAAGGCCGAGCGCATGGTCGAGCCCTACCGCGAGCTGCTGCGCCCGTTCCCGAGCGCGAACCTCGTCGAGCTGGGGATCTCCCAGGGCGGCAGCGTCGCCCTGCTCGCCAAGCTGGCCGAGCCGCACCGGATGCTCGCGGTCGACATTTCGGACGAGCCGGTGCAGGCGCTCCTCGACACGCTCGCCGACCACGGCCTCGACCGCACCGTGTCCGCCCGGTTCGGGGTCGACCAGGCCGACAAGGAGACCCTCAGCGCGATCGTCGACGAGGAGTTCGGCGGTGAGCCGCTCGACGTGGTGATCGACGACGCCTCACACCTCTACGGCCCGACGGTGGCGTCGTTCGAGGTGCTGTTCCCGCGGCTCCGTCCCGGGGGGCTCTACGTCATCGAGGACTGGACGTGGCAGGACCTGTTCCTCAACAACGTGATGGACGCCTTCGAGCGGGGTGAGGCCCGCCCCAGCGAGGCGATGCAGCGCAACATCGACGGGGCGATCGCCGGCGAGCGCGAGCCCGAGGTGCCGTGCTCGTTCATCGGCATCGAGGCCCTGATGGTGCGGGCCCGCTCCGGGGACGTGATCTCGGCGGTCACCGTCGACGAGGACTGGATCCGGATCACCCGCGGCCCCGCGCCGCTCGACCCGGCCACGTTCACGCTGCGGGGCGCGTACCGTGACCGGTTCCGGGTGCTCGGCCACACCGTCCCGCCCGCCGGTCAACCTGCGGCCCACTGATCCCGCGGCCCGGGCGCGGGGCCGGAGCGCGGGTCAGGCGGTGGTGGGGATCCAGTTGCCGTGGAAGCCGATCGGGATCCGCACGGGGATCTCGACCGTCGCCACCGGACCGGCTGTGAGGTCGTCGGCGGCCAGCACGGTCAGGGCGGCCCGTCCGGCCGGTTCGTCGTGGACGAGGCCGACGAGCCAGGCGTCGTCCTCCGCGGTCGAACCGTCGCGGGGGACGACCACGAACTCGCCGGCCACGCGGTCCGGCCCCGGGTGCCACGACAGCCGCGCGCCGTTCTCCAGGTCGTAGCGCACGACCGAGCCGTTGGCCCCGTCGGGATCGCCGAGCGACAGGCTCGCCGCGTAGGCGTAGCGGTACTCCGAGCCGGCGCGACGGTCGTCGAAGCGGGGGAACTCGACCGACAGGTCGTCGAGGACCTCCTCGCGCACCTTGCCGCTCGTCGGGTCGACCACCCAGCGGGCCAGCACCGGGGGCCCCTCGGCGGGACCCGACGGATCGGTGCGGAAGGTCGACGGGTGCCGGACGACGTCGACGCGGAAGCTGCCGTCGGGCAGGTCGACGGCGTTGGCCGGGTGGTACACGTAGCACGGGTCCACCGAGCACCAGACGACGTCGTCGGCGGTGCCGTCGATCGGCAGCAGACCGACCCGCGCCTCCCGGTCGTCCACCCAGCGGTAGGGGAAGCGCTGGCCCGCCATCGCGGCGTCGACGTCGAACTGCACCGGCAGATCGAAGAGGGCGACCCGGGTGTCGGACAGGGCGTGGTCGTGCACCATCGGCCGCCCGCCGACGGGGATCTCGACGTCGCGCACGACCCGCGCGTCGGGGCCGATCACGACGTGGTGGACCGACTCCTCGGGCCACCAGTACGTGACGGCGTGGAGGTCGCCGGTGCGCCCGTGGACCTTGGGATGCGCCGAGTACGAGCACGTCAGCGTGCCGTCGAGGTCGGTGCGCCCGATCGTCTCCAACTCGTCGTCGAGCTCGATCGGGAACGAGCCCGCCTCGACCAGGGCGAGGGTCCGCCCGGCGATGCCGACCACGTTGGTGTTGACCGTCCCGTCGCCCTGGGGGCTGTGGTGGGGCCCGCCGCGGTCGGCCTCGCCGAGCGCCTCGGCGGTGACCGCGTCGCGCACCCACCGGTTGCGGTACCACTCGGCCCGTCCGTCGCGGATGCGCAGGCCGTGCACCATGCCGTTGCCGAGGAACCAGTGGTAGTCGGCCGGGTCGGCGTCGATCGGGTTGGGCCCGTTGCGCACGTAGCGACCGTCGAGGTCGGCGGGCAGGGCGCCGGTGACCTCCAGGTCGGTGAGCGTGAGCTCCTCGGCCACGGGCCCGAAGGGCCCCTCCAGGTAGCGGTTGGCGGGGGCCATCGGGCACCTCCGGGTAGCTCGCTCGGGCGCGGTGGACGGCGTGACGGTTCGGCGTCGCCGGTGCTGATTGATACCACCGGCGGGTGCGGGGCGGGGACTACTCGTCGATCAGCTCGTCGCGGTTGTAGGCGTCGTAGGCGGCCAGGTCGAGGAAGCCGTGGCCGGAGTAGTTGAAGAGGATCACCCGCTCCTCGCCGGTCTCCTTGGCGGCCAGCGCCTCGTCGATCGCCGCGCGGATCGCGTGGCCGGACTCGGGGGCGGCGAGCTTGCCCTCGGTGCGGGCGAAGATCGACGCCGCCTCGAACACCTTCGACTGGGGCGCGGCGACCGCCTCCATCCGGCCCGCCTTCACCAGCGACGAGATGATCGGGCTGTCGCCGTGGTAACGGAGTCCACCGGCGTGGATCGCGGGTGGCATGAAGTCGTGGCCGAGCGTGTACATCGGCAGGAGCGGGGTCATCCCGGCGGTGTCACCGAAGTCGTAGTCGAACGTCCCCTGGGTGAGGGTCGGACACGAGGTCGGCTCGACGGCGAGCAGGCGCACGCCCTCGTCCTCGACGAACGGCAGGGCGATGCCGCCCAGGTTCGACCCTCCGCCGCAGCTCCCGATCACGACGTCGGGGCCGGACTCCCCTGCGGTGGCGAGCTGCTCGCGCGCCTCGAGGCCGATGATCGTCTGGTGCAGCAGCACGTGGTTGAGCACCGAGCCGAGCGCGTAGTGCGAGTCGTCCCGGCCGACGGCGTCGGCGAC